>CAIUKP010000025.1 GCA_903899675.1 uncultured Bacteroidota bacterium
ACTCAGCTTTGCACTTTGGCTCATCTCGCTATTTTCCTACGACTGGCTCAAGAAAATGAAAAATTTGCCTGAGTTCTACCTGTTGTTACTTACCTCTTTATTAGGTATGTACATTATGTTATCATCTGGCAATTTGCTGCTCTTTTATCTGGGTCTTGAAATGTCTACCCTCCCATTGGTAGGTGCAGCCAATTTTGAGTTCAACAGTAAAAAGTCTTCAGAATCTGCCATGAAACTGATTCTGTCTTCCGCATTTTCATCCGCTATCCTTTTAATGGGTATATCCTGGTTATATGGTATGATGGGTTCGTTAGATTATTCGGTTATCAGCTCACAAATCGGGCATTCTCCGCTTGCTGTATTGGCATTTCTGTTTATTTTATCCGGATTTGCTTTTAAAATTTCGGCGGTTCCCTTTCATTTATGGACGGCCGATGTTTACCAAGGAGCACCCGTTGCGGTTACTGCCTTTTTATCGGTGGTATCTAAATCTGCCGTTATAATGGTGATGATACCTTTTTTATATCAAACCTTTGAAGAAAAAATAGATATTTGGTATCCTGCATTAATTATGCTTGCACTCGCTTCGGTTTTAGTAGCCAATCTTTTTGCCATACGGCAAATAAATATAAAAAGGCTACTAGCATTTTCTTCCATTGCACAGGTAGGCTTTTTATTGATTGGTTTGAGTGCGCATACACAAACCGGAGCCACCAGTGTTTTATTTTTCCTGATCATTTATTTGTTTTCTAACCTCGCAGCATTTGGAGTGATATCGGTGCTTTCTGCTGAATACGGCATAGAAGAAATTCAGCAATTGTCTGGACTATATTCCACCCACCCTTTCTTATCTTGGGTATTGGCCTTATCACTTTTTTCTTTAGCAGGTATTCCACCTACGGCCGGATTTTTTGGAAAATTCTTTTTGTTGTTGTCCGGAGCCAATAAAGGCAACTACTGGGTAATTGCGATTGCTGCCATTAATATGGTTATTTCATTGTATTACTATCTGCGAGTAGTAAAAACGATATTTATGAATCATCCTGTTTGTACCATGAAAAATAAGCCCCTTGCTTTTCCGGTTAAACTGGCTTTGGTAATTTGTTTGTTGGGGATTTTAGTGGTGGGCTTTTTGGGAGGTTTCTACGAGCATATTTTTCAATTACTGAATGGAATTAATTAGCAAATATGGCCATTAATAAAAACCACGAATTCGACGAGCTAGATGGCATTAAATGTGCGATAGTAGAAAAGAATGTATCGGAGGAGCGGGTTATTTTTTTAAAAGATTTATTAACTGTTAACGGCTTTACCGTTATGGTGGTACCATCTCCTCCCCCAAAAGCGTCTGTTGCAGTGCCCGAGCAGCCAATTGAAAATACTCCGCCGGTTACTTTTACTGTAGGCGTTACCAATGTTGTTTTTAATGCAACCAATGCCATTTTTGGGCGATTACTGAAAACGAGTGATGGACGGGTAGTTACTTTGGCTTATTGGCAGCAAACTGAAAAGAATTGTGATGATAGTATCCCATACTATCAAAAGAAATCATGATTGCTTGTTAACTTTACTTCTTTAAATGGCAATACATGAATCGGTTTATTTTTTGCGTTTTTTTACTTTTCTCATTGAACTCAAAAGTTTCAGCTCAGGAGTTAGACTCTATGATGGTGGTATATGAGTTGGGTTCACCCGCTGAAAAAGCACATCTTCATTTTGATAAAAATATTTATAATCGCGACGAGACAATTTTTTACAAGGCCTATTTGCGAATGGCCAATGAGTTAAGTATTCTTAGTAAAAATCTCTATGTAGAGTGGTATGATACTTCCGGACTTATTATAAAGCAAACGGTTGCTCCTATATTTCAGTCATCGGCAAAAGGTTCTTTTGAAATACCCCCAGGTTATTCGGGTAATTTTTTGCATGTTAAAGCCTATACCAGTTGGATGTTAAATCAGGATACAGATTTTTTATTTCGAAAAGACATATTGTTAAATGCAGCACCGCTTCCAACAACTAACAAAATACCGGCAAATATTGAACGTAAAGTATTAGTTACCGTTTTCCCTGAGGGGGGTACTTCTGTGGCTGGTATAGTGAATCAGTTCGCTTTTCAGGCTGCCAATTCTTTTGGGGAGCCTGTTAAAATTAAAGGAACAGTTACCGACAGCAAAGGAAAAAAAGTTGATACAGTTTTAGTGAAGCATGATGGAATGGGGGTGTTTTCATTTACCCCTGTTTCCGGTGAAATGTATCAATTAAATTGGATAGATGAATTTGGAAAGAAGGGAATAGTTCCTATTGAAAAATCAAGTAATGAGGGCGTTGTACTTTCAGTTCAAAGTGGAAATGAAGAGGCTACTGTTCGTATTGAGCGCTCTGAATCGGTGCCTGCCAACTGGAAAAAATTAAATCTTTGGGTGCATTTAAATCAGAGTTTATTTTATAAGGTGAGTATTAATGTAACTGAAAAGAAATTAGTATTTGCTAAAATACCCATCGATCAGTTGCCTACCGGAATTTTGCAGTTTACGCTGTTTTCTGAAGATTTTTTACCAATCGCAGAACGAATCCTTTTCGTGAATAATCGCGAGCATGAGTTTAATGTTCGTGTTACTGCTCCTTTGGTTAATGTTGATAAGCGTGGAAAAAATGTGGTTGAGATTTTTGTGCCAGATACTGCGGCTGCTAATTTATCAGTTTCAATCACTGATTTTTCGTTGAATACCCCCGAAACTCAGACTATCTTTTCAGATTTATTATTAAGTGGCGATTTGCGAGGAAAGATTCATAATCCTGCTTACTATTTGATGTCGGATGCCGATAGCGTTACGGCGAATTTAGATTTGGTTATGCTTACACATGGGTGGAGAAAATTTGATTGGAAGCGATTGAAATCGGGTATTTCCCCAGTTATTACGTATCCGGTTGAGAATAGTTTTTTAAAAATTAATGGTAAGGTATTTGGTTTAAAACCCAATATGTCTGCAACTCCAATGCAACTAAATTTAATTATGGCGGGCAGAGACAGTAGTAAGCAGTTTCTTTTTGCTCCGGTTGCAAAAGATGGCAGTTTTGAAGTGCCGAATATGTTTTTTTATGATACTGCTAAATTGTATTACAGTTTCAATGGAAATAGTAAGTTAACGGAAGTTACCCAGGTAAAAATGGACAATGGGTTACTGCGTTATCAGCCTGGTATGCGAACGGGTATAGTAAGGAATCCCTTTGCTGCTTATGGCGACAGTATTCTGCGGGCCAGGATGGCTGCTATTTATAAAGAGCAGGAGCAATTGCGAAAATTGATGGCGGCAGCTACTTTACAAGAGGTAGTAGTTAAAACCAAAGCTAAATCGAATGTTCAGGTTTTGGAGGAAAAATATGCTAGTGGATTGTTCAGTGGGGGCGACGGCTATTCTTTTGATTTGGGTGAAGATGGTAAAATAGCGGGTGGAATTGATATTCTAACATTTCTCCAAGGCCGTGTAGCCGGATTAATGATTTCAGGTTCCGGCTCTGGCGCTACCCTTAACTGGCGAGGGGCTGTACCTGATTTGTATTTGAATGAAATCCGATCACAGATTGATATGATTCAGGGTGTAAGTATTCAGGATATTGCATTTGTAAAAGTATTTCGTCCTCCCTTCTTTGGATCCATGGGTGGAGGAGCAGGAGGGGCGATTGCCATTTATACCAAAAAAGGCTCAGATGGCAGAAAGGCCGACCCCAATGCAAAAGGCTTAGAGTATACTATTTTGGGTGGCTATTCTCGGTTTAAGGAATATGCATCACCTAACTACGACAAGCCGGAACCCAGTTTTGATCCCGATAATCGCACCACCCTTCTCTGGAGTCCTTATATATTAACGAATAAAAAGAGTCCCCGAATCAAATTGAATTTCTTTAATAACGATTTCAGTAAAAAGTTTCTACTGGTTCTGGAAGGGGTAAATAGTGAAGGTAAGTTGGTAAGGATTGTGAGAGCAATTGATAGTTCAAGTCAGGATTGATAATTAAGTGCAATAATTAACCAAGTATTTTAGGTTACTCCTTACTTGAAGTATCTAAATCTTAGAGGGGAAGTTGTAAGGTTTTATTTTCCGAAGGAATCCATCAAACGGCCATTTTTGCCTGGCTTTCTGAAAATAAGTGATAATTCAAAAGTTCTCAATAAGCTGGTAGAATTGTCTTTTGCATTATTGATATTGATGTCGTAGGTGATTCCAGCTTGCATATTTTTATACATGATACCCAGATAAGGGATGATGGAGGTAGTTGTACCTTTTCTATACCATAAACCGGCATTTAATACGGTTGGTAAATCTTCCAATGCCATAATACGTCCAAAGTTTGCCCCTACTACCATTGTATTTGCGTAACTCTCCGAGGTGTAAACTGTATTGATATTTACTACTAGCCGATCATTCAGATAGGTTTGAAAATCTGCATGCACATTATATCGCGGCTGATCCAATATTTTTTGATTTCCTAAAACACTCCTGTTTTTAGCAGTAAAGCGATATCCCGAAACTCCTAAATCAAAATTTGCTTTATCTGAAGTAAACGTATAACATAATCCAGCGGTTACTGAAAAATAGTTTGGTCTGTAATTGAACATAGCCAAATCTTCTAACGTAGAAATGTTAGGATCAAACCCATTAAAGGAAATCTGCGACGAATAGTCAATCATATCAGGTTTTACGATAGTATTATTATATACAACCCCTAATCCTGCACTGATTCCGTGATTGTCTTCTTCGTCTAAACTTACATGTGAACTTACCGACAATTGTGCAATATTATTTCGATAGGCACCTGCCAAACCGGCGTCTTGCAAAACCATCAATCCCATACCCAAATAATTGGAGGAACGGTATTGTTGTTTTATTATTTTTCCATCAAAGGAGAGTGAAGTGGTATTCAGACTAATAATTTGATTCCCGATTGATTGGTTTCTAAAGTTGGTAATCACTCTCCAGTCGGCACTTCCCGATCCTGCAAGTGCTGGACTAATATTCAGCGGGGATGCATAGAATTGGGAAAACGAAGGATCTTGGGCAGACGCCGAGTAATTAATTCCGGATACGATTCCAATAAGCAAAAATAGAACAATATTTTTTTTCATCGGTCTCATTTATCTGGATAATAGGAATTGGCCATATTTCGATTGTTGCACATTGTTTGCGTCTATATAACTTGCTTCCCAGAAGTAAATACCCATCGGTTGGTTAACACTATTTAATCTGCCATCCCAACCCTGTGAGTAATCCTTTGTTAAGAAAAGTACATTGCCGAAGCGGTTATAAATTTTAAAATAATTGAAGGTTTTTATTCCAGGGGTTAAATATGGGAATATCTTATCGTTTTTACCATCATTATTTGGCGTAAATGTTTTGGGAACAAATATGTCAATCACATCAACATTAAATACCCTTACCCACATAGAATCGCTGGTAACACATCCTTGCGGTGAGATTAGTTTAATGCCATAGCGTACAGATTCGGCATAATTAAATACGGTTTCATAGTTATTGGCATTTTTTAACCCTGCGGTGGTTCCTGCAAGGTTTCTCCACTCATATTTATAATTAGGGATAAATCGGGCGCTAATGGTAGTATTTTGATTTTTATATGCTTTTACATTTACACTATCCACTGCTTCTATGGGTGCAGCAATTTGAATAACGGAATCCAATACTGTAGGAGGGAAGGCACTACAATTTTGTTGGGTAGCAGTAACAATCACATGGTAGCTACCACTTACCTGATAGATTGTTTTTGCATGATACTGGGTATCCATTAAACCATTACCAAAATCCCATTTCCAGCTAAGCGGTCCGGATAATAATGAATCAGTTTGGTTGGTAAATTTGATAGTGCTATTGATACATTGAATATCCTGTTTGAACTTAATTGTAGGAGCCCTGCTAGCAATCAAACGAATCGAATTGGTAGAAGTATCCGAACAGCCAAAACCATCTGTTAAAATCGCTTGGTATAAGCCAGGGATATTAGTGAATATTGAATCGCCTTTTGCGCTTGGTATATTGTTTCCATTCCATTTCCACTGATAACCTACTGAATCGGCTGAAAGTACATGCAAAGTATCTGGTATACCATTACAAATATAAGTTCCGTGAAGCGATCGTATCTTGCCTGAGGGTAATCCTTTTACTTCCTGATAAACCAGTATCGTATCATTATTGTTAGAGCAGTTTGCATCACTCAGCTGATAAATTTGAATACTTCTATCAGTAATACCCGATCCGGCGGGTGGTAAT
>CAIUKP010000026.1 GCA_903899675.1 uncultured Bacteroidota bacterium
AGCAAAAAGCTGCAACACGCTGATTCCTTTAATGATAATCAATCAATTAGATGTTTTTTGCCCCTAAAAATTTGCGACATGTCGTAAACCCTTTTATAATATTTTCATGTCTGGCAATTCATTAATCGACAATTGTTAATTTTAAATTTCAGACTATGCAACCTCTTTCGCAACGAAACAGCCCCATGGAGCGCTTCCTTACTGCTAATAATAAAGCAGCAAGCGTATTGGTATTGTTTTTTGTTATACTTATTTCTGCTTGCCAGAAAAAAATGGATGTAATAAACGATCAGTCCCCCCTTTCTCAAAAGCGAATAGAGGGTGCCGAAATTAAATATCCCCCCCTATTTAATAAATATTTCGTTAAAAATCAAATTCTGCCAGACGAGCATTCTGAAACATAAAATCATATGTTCATCTGTGGGACAATCCTCACCATGACCATGACATACTTGACATCTCAACATAATTATGTAATTTTAAATTTTCAATATGACAAAGAACAAAAACTACAAACCCCTTGCCCTCTGGATTTTTGGGATTATGTCTATAACTCTTACGTTTATTGCATGCAGAAAGAATTTTACCGAAAGTGCTATTGACATATTTTCTCAAAGTGAAGCAAAAGAATGGTATTACGGAACTTTTAAAAAATCTCCTGAGTGGCAACAAAGCAATGAAAAAGGGGAAAAACTTCCTGATTGGAAAAATGGCACGTACAGACGAGTAGGGAATATGGAAATCGTAGAATTCCCTTTGATGAAAGAAAGAAAATCTTATTCAATACCATCTGCCAGCAAACTTTCAAGTAGTGAAATTAGAAAAATTGCCGATGGCTCATTATCTCGAATAGCATTTATTAGAGCATCTAATAGTGAAATTGTTGTTAGAGAGCTAGATTACATACCTGACATTGACTTCCTTAAAGTAAAAGGATATGATATAAGTGATATAAGACTTGGAAGTAAAGAAAATAATTTTTCCGGCAGGGTAATCACTAAAAAGTGGGATGGTACTATATTATCAACTCGTAAATTTGAAAACGGCAAAATCACCAAATCTGGAAAAAGAATCAATAACGCTAATTTCAATATTAAGTCCTTATCTTCTGCCACGACGAATAATAGTGGCGGCTGTGCGATGGTAGAAATTAAGGAGTACGAAAGAACTTGCACAGAAGTTCATAGGGGCGATGTATGGATTCCAACAGGTGAATGTACGCCATGGGAACCAACTGGAAACAGTTGGGTTGAAGAACAATGTAGTCCTAGTGAGTGTGATTATGGTAGCAGCGAAGAATGTGAATGTCAACTTTTTGGAATGGGGTGTGATGATGGCGGCGGTGGTGACGAAGTTGGCGAAGAGCCTCCGCCTCCGCCAAATCCATGTAAAACTGCAAAGAAGTTAGCAAAGAATACTGAATTCAAAGATGCATTTGATGCCCTAAAAAGCGTAGTAGATGCAAAAGCCGAGGGCGGATATTCATTTAAGGTTAATGGCGAGACCGTAATAGACGAAACTTATTTTCAAGGAAAAGCTGGCTTTGGGGGAATTGATATCCCGTTGCCTGATGAAAAAATTGATGGAATTATTCATAGTCATTTTGAAGGATTATTATCTGTGTTTTCGCCAGACGATCTATTCACCATATCACGACTTTATAAAGAAGGGAAAATGGTAAATCCTAGCACCTTTACTATTGGAGTAGTCACAAACCAAGGCACCCAATATTTATTGATGATTGAGGATTTAAATAAATTTGGTGAATATTCAAGTACCCTTTTGGGCAACAACAAAGGCTATGATCAGTATTCATCTATATATAAAGGGTTTGGGATAAGGGAAACCAATAGTAGTGAAGTTAACGAAAAAGCTTTTTTGCATTACTTAGAATTAACTAATTCAGGGTTAAAATTATTAAAGGGAGATGCAACCTTTTCGAATTGGAGTCGTAGAAGCGTAGACGAAAATGATGTTGTTGTAGATAACCCCTGTAAATAAT
>CAIUKP010000027.1 GCA_903899675.1 uncultured Bacteroidota bacterium
ACGATGCATAAGTCAAGTCTGGTTTCCCATATTTTACAGAAGCAATCCTATCTCTGTGTAGGATTAGATACCGATGCTACCAAATTACCTGCCCCTTTTAAAAACGATCCACAGGGAGTTGTAAAGTTTAACCGGGCGATTGTAGAAGCCACCCTCGACCATTGTGTTGCCTATAAAATCAATACGGCATTTTATGAGGCACAGGGAAGAGCGGGTTGGGATGCGATGGAACAAACACTGGAATTTATCCCTTCTACCCATTTTAACATTGCTGATGCCAAAAGAGGGGATATTGGAAATACCTCCGCACAATATGCGAAGACTTTTTTTGAAGTATTGCCTTTTGATGCGATAACAGTAGCACCCTATATGGGAGAAGATAGTGTGCGGCCATTTTTGGAATATGAAAATAAGTGGACGATTGTATTAGGACTCACTTCTAACAAGGGCAGCGAAGATTTTCAGCAGCTGGCACTGGCCAGCACGGGAGAGTATTTATTTGAAAGGGTGATGAAAAAAGTAGCTAGCTGGGGACATGCGGGTAATCTAATGTTTGTGGTGGGCGCTACCCAGGCGGATTCATTCAAACCTATCCGTGCCGCATTTCCGGAGCATTTTTTCTTGGTGCCTGGAGTAGGTGCACAGGGGGGAAGTTTAGAAGAGGTATCCAAGCTGGCACTCAATAGGGAAGGGGGTTTACTGGTAAATGCCAGTCGGGCCATTCAATATGCTTCTTTGGGTGATGATTTTGCAGAGCAGGCAAAAATTGTAGCAGCCCAATATCATCAGGCGATGAAAAATCTGCTACAGCAATCAGGGTTATGATTGGAAGATGGTTTCCATAATTAGTTTACACCAATCCCCATGGGTAGCAGCCGAGTAATGGAGCCCATCCTTACATAAACCACCTTTGGATTGAGCAGCTTGCGTGCAACTTGCTGAAATATCTACACAACGAATGCCCTGTTTTTCGGATAATCTTTTCACTTGCGTATTAAAAGCTGCTATAGGTTCACGTGATACCTCTTTTGTGTCTTTCAATCCAAAAGGAGTGAGCGTCCAATCTGGGATAGTGATAGTAAATACCCCCTTCTCGGCCGTTTTAGAGAGGTGGATGGCTTTATGAATTAGAAATTCATATTCCTCCGCAAATTCATCCACCGATAAACCTCGATATTGGTTGTTCACGCCTGCTAGCAGACTTACCCAGTCGTAACTGGTTTCTAGTTGGGTATGAATAAGATGGGTGGCAAGTTCTTGGGTAGTCCACCCGGTTTGTGCGATTATTTCTGGTGCATGGGTATGTTGACCGTTTTGCCTGATCAACTGAACTAGTTGATAAGGAAAGCCTTCGTGCAGCGGTAATCCCTCGCCGATGGTATAGGAATCGCCTAAAGCCAGGTAGGTGATGGGATGGTGGATAAGCATATTAATCGGTTTGGGTAACGATGGTATAAAAGTCGTACACATCCTGATAGCGGCAATATAGGGGCGATGGTGCTACGCGAATAACACCTGGTTCACGGTAATCCACCACAATACCTTGTTGAATGAGTCGATCGAAAATCGCTCGGCCGTTTTCTTTAAAGTAGAGTGATAGTTGGGCCCCTCGTTGCTGTGGATCGGAAGGGGTAATGATGTTGCAGGGTAGGGAAGGGATGCTGTTCAACAGAAATTCGAGATAGCCGGTTAACAGGATGCTTTTTTCGCGGATGGCAGGTATGGCTACTTCATCAAAAATTGTAAGTGAGCTTCGTAAACAACACATATTCAATACTTGTGCGGTGCTGATATTCCATCCGCCGGCGGTAGGTTTGGGTATAAAACCTTTTTCCATGCGGAAGCGGGTTTTTTCATCATTTCCCCACCAGCCTGCCAGTCGGGGAAATTCGGTATCCTGCGCATATTTTTCATGAACATAGGCACCACCCACAGCACCCGGACCACCATTTAGGTATTTATAAGTGCACCAAACGGCAAAATCAACATTCCAGTCGTGCAAATGCAGTGGCACATTACCAACGGCGTGTGCCAGATCGAAGGCTGCAATGGCACCAACTTCATGGGCAGCTTTTGTAATGGTATGTATCTCGAAAAGTTGACCAGTATAATATTGAATCCCACCCAGCATCACCATAGCCAGTTGATCGCCGAGTTGTTGAATGATATGGGTGATTTGATCGGTGGTGATACAAAAATTACCGGGAGCGGGTGCGATTTCAACAATTACCTCATCGGGGTTAAGTCCGTAATGCTTCACCAGGGTTTCCAACGCATATTGATCGGAGGGAAATGCCCCTTTTTCCATCAGGATGAGTTTGCGTGAGTCGGTGGGCCGATAAAAGCTGAGCAGCATCAGGTGGAGGTTCACGGTAAGGGTATTCATCACTGTAACCTCATGGGGCAGGGCACCCACTACTTTAGCCATCGAGGGGGCCAGGTATTCCTGGTAGTAGAGCCAGGGATTTGCACCCTGCTGAAATCCACCAATCGCATAATCGCGCCAGCTGTTTAGTTCGGTTTGCATGGCTTCGGGTACGTCCTTCCCTTGCAGTCCTAAAGAATTGCCGCAGAAATAGATCACCGGCTTACCGTTCTTCTCCGGAAAGAAAAATTTATCCCGGTATTTAGCCAGTGGGTCTTGACGGTCGGCTTCTTCTGCAAATGTGGGGGAGAGGGAGTAGGGAGTCATGGAGTAAAATTAGATAAAATTACGTGAAGGATGTATGACGAGATCTAACGTTGGTTTTGCAGTTACTATCGTTCTTTGGTACTTTTCACACTCAAACTCATGCTAACACTGACTTTTGCAGTTCCTCTCTTATTCAGAATTTTCACACTCAAACTCACACTCACGCTGATTTTTGCAGTTTCTCTCTGTCGTTCAGTAACTACACTGGGAGTATACCACTGAATTGCTCACCTGCCGTGCAGTTTGCAGTACGCCTAGGCTGACTACACGGGGACCATAATAGGGGTAATCCTATCAAGAAAAAAAACAAAAATAGCTTATAAATTATGCGGGTCAATAATCTGTATCCCATCAATATTTTTAAAATCAGAAACATTACGAGTTAATAACACCAATTCATTCGCAATAGCTGTGGCTGCAATGATGGCATCAGGCAATTTGGTTCTGTGCTTTTTCCGGATTTCAATGCTGGCCTCTAAAACCGGGTTAGTTAAACTCAATATTGTTGCATCATTGATAAAAGAAGAGAGCGTTTTATAATGTTCCTCTGGTGCATTAAAACTTAACACTTCAATTTTGGTTACTACTGAAACATTTGGCACTGCATCAATAATCGAATGCATAAAATACATACCATCAGCAGGTAATCTATTGCTGAGGTAATCAATCACAATATTGCTATCAATTAAATATTGCGATTGGTCCATTCGTTCCGGCTTTGTGTGATATACTCCTGCAACTCATCAGCCACATCAGAAGGCAGTTTTCCAGCATATTTTTCAGAAAGTTTTTGATCTTGCTGAATACTTTTTGTTAGCACTCTGATAATTTGCAAATCTTCTAAATCCTCTAACAACCTGTAAGCCTTACTATTATTGATTTGTATTAATACGGTTTCCATCTTTTATCAATTTAAAAAAGTCATCAATTTATTGAATATTTGAATAAGGCTTTTAATTCTTAAACGCACTCGTTACATGTCTATGGTTTCGGTTACCGTATTTATCGCTTTTCACATTGTAAATTTAGTTTAATTATTAAGTATTATCAAGTGTAGTTTAGTCACAATTGAACCGTATCGGCGCATAGAAGAAAGTCTGGGTGAGAAAGCAAATTCCAAAACCTGAAGTGCCAATTTGGTTTCTCTAGTTAGTCAGGAATCTGTATTTTCCTTGTAATACACCCTAGGGCCCTCTGCAAGCTTTAGAATGATAATATAATAACAAAAAAAAATCACCCTCAAACTCGCACTCACGCTGTTTTTTGCAGTTCCTATCTATCGTTCGGTAACTATACGGGAAGCTTGCTGATGAAGCTCCAGCGGAGCGAAATCCTGCTCAACTCCTTTTCCAAAAAGAGTTCCCTTAGCTCCAGCGGAGCGAAATCCTCCTCAACTCTTTCTAAATAGAATTCCTCTTAGCTCCAGCGGAGCGAAATCCTGCTCAACTCCTTTTCCAAAAAGAATTCCCTTAGCTCCAGCGGAGCGGTATTTTTTTTTTCTCGTGTAATTTCAAATGTTAACGAGCGTTTCTTCATATTATCAGAAAATACGTAAAGCTGAAAAAGGGTTAATCAGTGGTAGTTTATACCTAGTATCAACACAGAGTATCAATTTTTCAAAAATGGGTAACTTTACAAAATAGTCTTACATTCAACTGAAAAATGATTAATTATGTCCGCACCTAATATACGCCAGCAATTGCATCAGTATGTAGATCAAGGTGATGAAAAATTATTAAAGTTGCTCTATGCGCTTGCAAAAGAGTATAATTCGGATAAGGATGTTGATTTTACCTCAGATGATATTCAACATTTTGAAGCGCGGAGTGCAAGCAGGTTACGAGAAGAAAGTAAAACCTATACTGTTAAAGAGGCGAGGGATGCCATTACTGGTTCAGAAAATAATTTATAATAGTGGTGTATAGTATAGAGGTTCAATCCGAAGCTTTAATTGAGATGCAGGAGGCATTTTAGTGGTACGAGTTGCAAAAAGCGGGATTAGGGTATGAATTACTTACTTTAGTAGAGGGTTGCTATCAAAAATTAAGTGAAAATCCTCAGTATTATTCAATGATAAATCATCGCTATCGCAGAATCAGGACCAATCCCTTTCCTTATTTTCTGATTTATGAAATAGAGGAGAGCCGGGTTATTATCATTAGCTTTTTTCATGCAAAACGGGGTGGGAATTAAATTTCCTTCTCCGAACGAAAGAGATTGACTGTTTGGAATCTTAGCAGTTTATAAAGTTGGAAAAAGTCATTTTTTCCTTCCTAACAAAGCCTTCCGATCTGCCAAGGTGGAAAGAGACTTTCCCTTCCTCGCAAAGTCTTCCGACGTAAGGAGGCGACTTTGCGCTTCGGAGTTCAAATCAACCTCGATATAAAATATTTCCTTTTCACGCACAATCTTGCGGTAATTCATATAATTCATCATGAATTGAAAATTTCACCCTGGCAGATCACTTACGCCTTAGTATGACTTTGCCACTTATAAGGTAATTCCATACTCAAACTTTCACCCACGCTCTTTTTTCATGCTCCAAAGGCGCACAGGCTTTCACTCTTTTTTCTACAGGGTTGAGAGAGTGCATGTTTCTTGTTTGGAACTTTTTTACTCTCACATTCAAACGACCGCAGACAACGCAGGAGTGTGAAGGCTCTTCCTTCCTTACATTTAGCTATATTTAATAATATCCAATTCACTGTCGAAGGCCCTGCGGTTTTGGTAGATTTTTGGCACTCCGCTTAGTCTTCCGTTATCCAGTAAATTAAGTTCAATACTATCAATTTAAATCGCGGAGCTCCTACAGAAAAATTAATACTCCTCAGCCTGTCAAGTGAGTGCTCCTACCCATAAACTACGAGCAAACCATTCCCTTTTACGCATTATTATTAAATATATGTATCAACATTATTTATTTATTGCAAATATTTATTTAGATTTAATTAACGTTTCCCCCCCCCCACGTATAACTGATTGAAATCCACTCCTTTGAGATGCCGCTAGTATTTACTTACTAAACTGCGGGGTAATGATACGTATACCTATTCTTATATTTTTTCTTTTTTGTTCGGTTTGTGTTTTTGCACAATCGGATACTACCCTGTTATCCATTACAAAGAATTTACCCGGAGCAGAAGCAATCGAAAATGTACAGGCATATTACAACAAACTAAGTGCTCAATTAGATGAAAAACTTTCTGCTTCACTAAATAGTTTTCAAAAACTAGAGGATAAAGTACAGAAAAAAATTGCTAAAAAGGATAGTTTACTGGCGGGTAAATTATTTAATGAAGTGGATAAAAAATATGCAGCCTTACAATCTTCAATAGAAAAGCCATTACAGGCACTAAAAAACAAGAAAATAACCCAATACATCCCAGCATTAGATAGCCTGCAAACCGGATTTTCATATTTATCTCAATCAGGAGCCCGACTAATTGGGGTTCCGAAAGAACAACTGCAGGCATACGCCAACCTATCGAATCAATTAAAAGATTTGCAACTTGAATTACAAAAGGTATCTGATGTAAAAGCATTTATTAAAAGTCGGGAAGCCATTTTAAAAGAGCAGTTGGCCAAACTGGGATATTCTCGGCAATTGAAGCAGTTAAATAAGGAAGTATACTATTATACCCAGCAATGGAACGAATATAAATCCCTTTTAAATGATCCGGATAAAGCCTGTAAAAAAGTGTTGTATCTGTTAAAGGATAATGATGAGTTTAAAAACTTTATGGCCCAAAATAGTGTGCTGGCGGGATTATTTCAGATACCCGGTGGTTCTGGATCTTCCGCCAATGCCATTCCCGGACTACAAACGGTTGCCAGTGTGCAGCAACAAGTAGGCATGAATCTCGCTGGCAGCGGAGTAAATCCCACACAATTTATTGCACAGCAAACCCAAAAGGCTACCCTGGAACTGAATAAGTGGAAAGATAAATTAAACAGTTTGGGTGGGGGTACAGAAGAATTAGAGATGCCTGATTTTACTCCTAATCAACAAAAAACAAAGTCTCTTTGGAAGCGTATCGATTTGGGTTTTAATATTCAATCTACCCGGTCAAATACCTGGTTACCCGCGATTACCGATTTGGCTTTATCGGCGGGATATAAAATAAATGATAAAAGCACTGTTGGAGTAGGAGCGGGCTTTAAGTTAGGCTGGGGGAAAGACATTAGTCATATTCAAATAAGCGGCCAGGGAGTATCCTTACGTAGTTTTTTGGATGTTAAGCTAAAAGGTAACTTTTGGATAACTGGTGGTTTTGAAAAAAATTATCAGAGTGAATTTACTCAGCTAGAACAGTTGTATAATATCAATGCCTGGCAAAATAGTGGGTTAGTGGGGCTAACCAAGAAGTATAAGATTGGTAAAAAAGCTGGCAATCTGCAGCTATTGTGGGATTTCTTAAGTTATAACCAGTTACCACAAACACAACCTTTAAAATTTAGAATTGGATATTCATTTTAGATAAATGTAAACATATGAGAATTCGAGTAATCATTTTATTGCTGACTGTTGTAGGCGTGTTAACTGCGAATCAGCTGGCGGCACAATCTGTTCAATACACCGATACGGCATTAATGCTCAGTAAATATTTTCGTAAATCGGATACAGCGCAGCTAGTATTACCCTATTTACGTAAATCTGATACTACATCGATGCTTTTTCCGTACTTACGCAAAGGAAGCTCAGGGACTTTAAATTTTGTGCCTAAACTAACCTCTTTAAATACAATTGGCAATAGTCAGCTATTTGATAATGGTACAAATGTGGGGATTGGTACCACAAGTCCAGCGAGTAAATTGCATATTAATAACTCAAATACAAGTGCAACTAATTTTTTAGCTGGCAATATTAATGGTGGAACTTATTTTGGATGGGATTCTGATAATACAGGCTTAATTTCAACATATACTTCATCAGATATAAAATTTGGTGTATCATATTCAACAACTTTTGTAGAACGAATGAGAATCACCTCCGGAGGTAATGTGGGGATTGGTAATTTTCCATTATATAAGTTTCAGGTATATAATGCTGCAAATGGAACAACTGCTGCTTTTGGGGGAACCTCTTATGGTTTGAGAATTGATAACGGCGGAACATTCAGCAGCGGTCGAACAACAATTTTTGGAGTTGATAATTCATTTTATGGGTCATATCAACCATTAAGCATTGAAGCGTCAACACTTGCACTACAAACGTTAACTGGAGGCAATGTCGGAATAGGTACGACAAGTCCGGAGTCTATCTTACATATTGCAAAAGCGGCAAGTGCCGGTTTAGGAGCGCAATTTGTATTAGATAATACTGCAAGTTCTGCCCTTGGTAATGCTACTGAAATATCATTTTTAACAGATGTAGGAGCAAGTGGTAACGGCACAAGAAATGCGAGAATTCGAGCAGTTAATGAAAATGTTGGGAACGGAGCCGCAAATATGCAGTTTTGGACTTGGAATGGAACAACAGATGCCGAACGTATGCGCATCACTTCCGGAGGTAACGCCCTAATCAATACCAACTCCGATAATGGGTTAGACAAATTACAAGTAAACGGAAGCGGAAAATTTTCAAATAACCTTACTGCCAATAGCTTTATAAAGACCGGTGGAACTAGTTCTCAATACTTAATGGCAGATGGATCTATTTCTACATTACCCAGTTTTATGGGTGGTTCCGGTACATTAAATTATATACCTAAATTAACAGCTTCTAATAGTATTGGTAATTCGCAAATATTCGATAATGGTACAAATGTGGGGATTGGTAC
>CAIUKP010000028.1 GCA_903899675.1 uncultured Bacteroidota bacterium
AACTTGGCAAATTAATACCTCTCATTCCTACATCTTCTGAATTTGGTAACTTTGAATATTTCTTTGAATACATTGGCATTGTATGCACAGGATAAAACAATGGTCTAGTTTCAATACCATTATTCTCTAAGAAAATTCTTGCATTTTCCCTAGTTTGATAATCAATAAATAAAACGGAAACCATCCAATAAGAACTATTTACCATAGGACTATTGTTCTGAAAAGAAATGGGATAACCAGTCAACATTTCTTTATAATGCAAAAATATATTTTTTTTCTTTTCCAGAATTTCACTAGCCATTTCAATCTGTGCTAATCCAATTGCAGCACAAATATTTGTCATTCTGTAATTATATCCAACAATATCATGCCAATATTGTCTATGCCTAGCCAGACCCTGCCCTTTTAAGCGCTCAATTCGATCATGAAGAATAGGATCTTTACATGTCAACATGCCACCCTCACCCGTAGTAATTGTTTTATTTCCAAAAAAACTAAAAGTTCCAATATCGCCAAAGTTTCCTACATGAATATTGTTCAAAGTAGTTCCAAAAGCTTCGGCACAATCTTCAACAACAAAAATATTATGCTCTCTGGCAATATCTATAATTGCTTTCATATCGCAAGAACCTCCATATAAATGTACAGCAATAATTGCTTTTGTCTTATTCGTAATCTTCTTCCTTACATCATTCACGTCAATTTGCCAATCGCTCTCATTACAATCTACAAATACAGGCTTTGCACCAGTATAAACAATTGCATTCACAGAAGCAATATATGTGAAGCTAGGAACTATGACTTCATCATCTTCACCAACTCCTAAAGCTAAAAGAGCTAAATGTATTGCTACTGTTCCGTTTGCTACTGTTGAAGCAAACTTTGACTGTGTAAATTCGCGAAACTTGGCCTCAAATTTATTTATATATTCACCCTTAGATGATATCCAAGTTGAATCTAAACAGTCATTAACATATTTTTTTTCGTTTCCAGCTAATAATGGTTGGTAAACAGGATATTTATATTTCATAACTTATAATCTACAATCAACAATATTTCTGTCTAAAAATGCTTTTGTATCAAATATAATTGTTTCAGGACTATTTTTCAGTGATTCAAAATCAATTTTTGAAAATTCAGTATGTGATACAGCCAAAATAATAGCACTATAATTATCAGCAAGTTCAGTAATTAAATCTATTTTATACTCATGCATCACCTCAATTGGATCTGCATGAGGATCATACACGTCTACTTTCATACCAAATTGAGACAATTCATTATAAATATCAATTACTTTTGAATTTCTTATATCTGGGCAATTTTCCTTAAAAGTCATACCCAAAATAAGGGCTTTTTCACCACCAATTTTTTTTTCCTTTTTTTATCATTAACTTGACAACTTTATTGGCAATAAACATCCCTATATTGTCATTTACTCGTCTACCACTAAGGATTACTTGTGGATGGTAACCCAAACTTTCTGCTTTATGAGCCAGATAATAAGGATCTACCCCTATACAATGTCCACCCACTAAGCCAGGTTTAAACTTCAAAAAATTCCATTTTGTTGCAGCGGCTTCAATTACATCATTTGTATCTATACCTAATCGATCAAAAATTAAAGCTAGTTCATTCATGAAAGAAATATTTACATCTCTTTGAGCGTTTTCAATTGCTTTAGACGCCTCCGCGACTTTTAAACTTGGGGCCTTATGAGTTCCCACAGTTATAATGCTTCCATATAATGCATCTACAAAATCAGCTATATCAACTGTTGAACCGGAAGTTACTTTTTTAATTTTAGTCAGCGTATTTATCTTATCGCCCGGATTAATTCGCTCAGGTGAATACCCACAATAGAAATCACTATTAAATATAAGTCCTGAAAATTTCTCAAGAACAGGTACACAGTCTTCTTCGGTGCATCCAGGATAAACCGTAGATTCATAAATTACTATATCCCCTTTCTTTAAAATCTTTCCTAACATCTCGGATGCTTTTAACAAGGGCGTCAAATCAGGCGCTTTAAACTGATTTATTGGAGTTGGAACGGTTACTATATAAATATTACAAGCAAGTAGGTCGCCGGTGTCGCTTGAAAAGGAAAGGCCATTGCCTTTGCCAGAAATGAACAACTCCATTGCACACATCAAACCCTCCATATCAGCCTCCTTTGTTCTGTCCTCCCCCCTACTCAATTCCTCAATCCTTTCGCGATTTATGTCAAAACCTACTACTGCATACTTTTTACCAAATTCAATTGCCAACGGCAGTCCCACATACCCGAGTCCAATAATAGCGATTTTCGATTCTTCTAACCTTTTTAACATCTTGATTTTTATTTATTAATTGAAATTATATTCTTAATTGAAGATTCTCAATGTAAAGAGTATACTATTTGCAGCTTGCTTAATAGATTAAGATTATTTTTCCCTTCCACCCAAGTATAATTTCTAGAAGAAACAAAATTCATAGAAAGCTTTATGTTCAAATAATGATTCCTAAAAGAGGGCTCAGCTGCCCATATCAAATCGGTCCACTTTGCTAAATTATTAAGAGGATCTCTTTGAATTTTTTCAAAGTTGAACTGAAAAGTCCAGGGACTATTATTTTTTTGATATTTAATCCTAATAGACTGCAAGTCTGATCCATACCCTACACCTGCCCCCATAATTTGATTCAGATGCGTGTATCCATTATCTCCCCCATGCACATACCAATTTCCGGCCCCTCGCAATAAGGTAGAGCCTGTTTCAGATTGTTTTAAAGTTTCAACTCCTACCCAAACAGATTTGTTACTAAAGTTATAAAGTTTCGAAACACCTAGGATGTAAGCAGCCGAGTGGGATGCATCCATCATATAATCCCTAACATTCTGTTTATAATCATTATACCCCCATTCCCCATAAAATTCCCAGCCCGATTTGGGCATCACCCAACGAAAGAAAAAAGATGCCAACTGGTCGGTATTTTCGACATCATCACTCTGTTCATTTTTTTTCTGAAATGCTTTGGTCAGCACCGGCACATATTTTTTCAGAAAATTATTCCCCCCCAAACCAATGTCTTTTTGATAACGCTGTAAACTCCTCGTCATTCCCACAAATAAACCAGGTATCCATTTAGGTTGATAACTGATTACAAATGCACTCTGATATCGCCAAGTAGCCGGATAAGATTCAGTAGTCAATTTAAGGTTCCTATTTTCATAGGGCCGGGTAGAATCACTGTCAAGCCGAGATCCAATTAACTGCCACTCGAAATTTCCGATCGGAGTTTTGGCTGGGCGGTTGCTTCTTAAATATGCGTGCAAAAATCCGGGGGCATTGTTGCTCATTAAAAGGGAAGACCGCATTCCAGGGCCCCACCATAGATTCTGGGTAGAAACCCCCATAGATACAGCCCCTACCCTTATGCCTGCTGCCGACTGGCCCGGAAAAATTTTATTATATACCCCTCCTGCATTACTACCCCAGTTAACACTGGTATCGTATCTGCTATTGGAAGCATAAACCCATTCCGGAGCCAACTGAACCTCCATAATTCCGTAGCGCATATATACGCCAGCTCTAAAAAAAGTTTGTACTCCCTTGACGGGAATCATAGCACCATCGTTCCAGCCAAAAGGATGGTGGCTGTTATATTGGGTAATTAAAGTAATTGGTAATGCAGATATCTGTACTTTTTTCCAACTAATTACTGCCGGCTGCAATTCAACCGGACGAACTGCCATTGAAACCAATGGCTTATCAGAAACACTTAATTGGGCCATTCGTAAACTATCGTCCTCCGTAGACCCCACTATCAGCATTTGCGCTTGCAGCTGAAAGGGTAACAAAGAAACTCCTGCTGCCAACAAGACAATGATAAGTCGGATTAAAAAAATATCATTTCGCTTGGTAGAACGCATTAAGAAATTCGGGATATTGGCACAACTTGTCCCTCCCCGGATTGCTGATCCAGGGATTCGAAAACTGAGTTATTACTTAAGAACTCCGGCACCATTTTTTTCATCTGTGCTACTAATTGCATGGTTGCCTGGCGCTGTCGGGATATATGGAATAGGGTTTCTAACTCTTCAACCAATTGGTCGGATTGATGATTGCGTATTCTGGCAATCATAATTTTCTCGTGATAAGTGGGCAGAGTATTCTCAGAATCCATCAACAATTCTTCATATAATTTTTCTCCGGGTCGCAGGCCTGTGTATCGAATGTCGATATCTGCCCCGGGTACATGTCCATATAACCGAATCATTTTTTTGGCCAAATCGGCAATGGAAACCGGTTTACCCATATCGAATACAAAAATTTCTCCTCCCTTGCCCATACTGCCCGCTTCTAACACCAATTGACAGGCTTCGGGAATCGTCATAAAAAACCGGGTAATATTCGGGTGGGTAACGGTAACAGGACCACCCTTTTCAATCTGTTCTTTAAACCGGATAATCACCGATCCATTGGAGCCCAATACATTACCAAAACGGGTAGTTATAAATTTAATGGGCTGATTACTAGCATCGGAGCCCAGTGCCTCCCATTGGTTATTCAATATGCGATGTAAATGCTGCACATAGGCTTCGGCCAAACGTTTGGATGCTCCCATTACATTGGTTGGGTTTACTGCCTTATCGGTAGAAACCATTACAAATCGCTTTACCTTATACTGAACCGACAAATCTGCAATTATTTTTGTACCCATCACGTTGGTTAAAATGGCTTCCTGCGGACAAACCTCCATCATGGGCACATGTTTATAAGCAGCAGCATGATATACATAATGAGGCTCGAATTGAGCAAACAAATCGTTCATTCTATCGCGGTTCCGAACATCAGCTAAAAAAGGTACGCAGATTACTTCTGTAATTGTTTCTTGCAATTCAAGCTCTAAATGATGCAAGGGTGTTTCAGCCTGATCGCACAATACAATAGTGTTGGGTTGGAATTTGAGCAATTGTCGAACAATCTCACTACCAATAGAACCCGCGGCACCGGTTACCAAAATGCGTTTATTTTTCAATTGATGCCCGATGGCTTCATTATTTATTTTAATCGGATCGCGTTCAAGCAGATTCTCAATTTTCAGCATCTGAAGTTGGCGGGTAGAGAATTCACCATTGATCCAGGTTTCGAAAGGAGGAACATTCAACACTTTTATATTGTGATCTAAACAATAATCAACTATCTCATTTTTTCTGGCCGGTGATAAAGAAAAATTTGCGATAATCAGTTCATGAATGGGTGTACTTCGGTTTAGTAATGTCAAATGCCCTGGATGTACAATTTTAATGCCATCTACTACCTTATCTAACTTCCTTGGATTATCATCTAAAAAAGCAATAATCTGAACATTCGATTTGGGATCATGTTCTAATACCCGCTTGGTAGCAAAGCCGGCTTCTCCTGCACCGTAAATAACCACTACTTTACGGTCCATTTTATAATTCCGCAAATAAGCAAACCCGAACTTCACCAATACCCGATAAGAAATCAGCGCCGGAAAACTGATCAAAGCATACACAATCAGGGTAACATTCGAAAAAATAATACTACCCCCGGAATTAGCTGCAACCAGACTAATAAAAAACAACACCGTGGTACTCATTACCAGCGCCGTAAATATTTTAATGGCATCCTGAATTCCGGTGTAACGTATAATACCGGAATAAGTACGAAAGTTTATAAAAACGATGGCATTAATCAGGGTAAGAATCAATAATTTTCCACTCAGTTCCCGTATTGAAATAGTTTCGAAGTTGAGATTGTTTCTGATTAAAAAAGCCAGTAAAAGTGAACAGGCGCATATACCAATATCAATCAAAAAAATTATCCAACGGGGCAGGATATTAATTTTCTGAATCATCTTCATAGGATAGGATTTATAGCTAAAAAAATTAAAGCAATCAATTTATTGCATCACCTGTTTCAACATTTTCCTTACAATCAGGTAAAGTACAGTTAAAAACCCTGCCAAAAATCCCCCCATCAAAAGGGATTTCGCCTTACTCGGCTTGTCTTTTTTTAGGGGTAGTGTGGGCCGATCTATCAATTGAATCAGGGGGGTTTCGCGCAACAATGTTACTTTGGCCATTTCTAAATTGGTTACCAGCTGGGTTAAAATAGCCGTATTGGCCTGCACATCAATTTGCTTTTTAGTAGAAGGAACCCGGTTAACATTCAACGCAGGATTCAAATTAAATGTATTATCCGTTGAAGTAGCCACCCCGGTAATAGCCAGATTCAACTCGTTTCGAATACTATCGGCTTGTCGCTGCAAGATGGCCACATTATTCCTTGCTTTTTTACTCTTGGTTTCCACATAAAAATCTGCAACTTCCTTTACAATACTTTCTGCAAAAAATTTTGAAAACTGTTCATTTCTTGAATTTACTTCTACCGAAATGATACTAACTTTTTTGTCTATTTGGGCTACTGATAAAATACCATTAGGCCCGGTAATCAGCTCACATAAAACTGAAATAACACTGTCTTGCTGTAAATTAAATTGATTTGGATCTGCATTTACTTGAAAAAGGGCTTCGCCTTTCAAAATACCTTTTTTAATCAATTTTTGATTGATTTCTGTCATTTCAAGCAACTGATCTGCTAATGATTTAGGGTGCCCGTCTTGAATAAAAGCATTCAATAATGCTTTTTGAACTAATTTCCGGCTCCTCATTAATTCAATCAAATTGGCACCACTGAATGCACCACCTGCACTGGTTCCCAAATCGATTCCTAATGAACTAGCTAATCCCAAAGCACCCGATAATCCCCCACCCCCCTGTTTATCATCCTCTAAGGCAAAAGTTACTACTGCCTTGTACTCCGGTTTTGTAACAAATGCATACAAAAGTCCGATGCCACCACCTACCATTGCGCAAAATACAAGTACCTTCCATTTAGAAAGCAAGTATTTCCACCATTCTCCAAGCTTTTGAATGAGCTCCTTAAGCGAAATTTCATCCGTAATTTGTTCAGCAGGCTGCATACGATTTGTTTGAGAGGTATTAAAGTCTTAATAAAGCAATCACTACCCCCACCAAGCTGGCAATGGCAGTGGATATTCCAATCACTTCGGCTGTAGAAGTTTTTTTCGTTTCTGGCTTAGCCGGAACTATTACTTCACTTCCAGGTAACACTTTGGGATAAGATTTAAAAAAGAGAAAATGAGATGTGGTAGCCGCTTTGCCGTTGGCATATACTATATAAGTTTTCCTACGCAATGCCCGAGAACTGAATCCACCAGCTTCATTCAAATAATCTTTTAAACTATTTTTCTCCCGATACGGTACCTGGGTAGTCATTAATACTGCCCCACTTACTTTCACCTGTCCATCAAATTTAGGAATGTATAATTCATCTTTAGACCGTAACACCAAATCTTCAATTGAACCAGGTGCTTGTAAGATGGCTGGGATGTCCAACGGTATTTTATCAAATTCCCTAGAAATTTCCTGCACCAATTGCTTATTGGCATTGGAGCTATCATTCACATTTTTTTGTAGCGTATTCAATGCATCTTTAGATTTCATTTTTTCGAATTCCGTATTGTAACGCTTCAAATAGGCTCCTTCTGGATAGGCATCTGCCGTATATCCACCGGCTCTTTTTAATAGGCTACTTACACGTTCACTTCTGTTGTTAAGTGCATAAGGTCCCGGATATTGAACCTGACCGGAAACTTGCACCGACTCAGGTACCAGATATCCAGCTTTTCGCCGAATGGTAATTACATCATAAGGTCGCAGGGGCAGATTTGCATTGGCGGATGCCAAATCGCCATCTATCTCCGTATTGATAATTTCACTCGCACGGCTATCGCCAGCGGCAATGGAATCCCGCTGAATCAATCGGGCAATTTCAATGCTCTTGTAGGCGGCATCGGTAAAGCCCCCTGCCTGAATAATCAAGTCTTTTAATGTAAGACTATTTACATAATCATACTGCCCAGGTTGCCTAACCTCCCCTTGAATGCTGATTTTAAAAGTATCCCGTAAATCGGATACAGAGCTAATTAACACTTCATCCTCTCTTTGCAGGAGCAAATTATGGTCGGCATCTCCGGCTAATGCTTTTTTAATGTCGAAAGAACGGATTCCTCTGCTTAAATCATCTTCTAACCGAATGATTTGTCCCCTACCAGTATAAGCATCCTGTGTTAATCCATCTGACTTTTTAATCAGATCGGCCACTCTTAACGAAGGAGTTAGCTGGTAAGTGTCTGGCCGAAATACAGCACCCGATATTTTCACCCGATTCTGAAACCGATTCAATACTTTATTAATCACCACCAAATCACCGGAGGCCGGCTGATAGTTGGTGAAATCAGTCGCGGCTAAATCCAGTACAGTGCGCTCCTTATCGGAAAACTGATATACTTTTACTGAGGAGCGGTAGGCAGTATCCGTAAATCCGGAAGCAAATTGTAACACCGATTGAAAATTTTCACCCGGTAGTATCTCAAAAATTCCGGGACGCTTTACCTGGCCCTGAATTTCAATGCGTTTTTTATAGGCAGGAATTCGAATTACGTCATTGTCTTTTAAAGTAACATTGTCTGATTGATCACCATATAACAACATTTTATACAAATCGATTTTCCGTTCAACTTTATTATTGCGCACCAGTTCAATTTCCCGGAAACTACCATAAGGGTTGGGCCCACCAGCTACATATAAGGCATTGAAAATGGTAGACAAAGAAGACAGATTATAATTGGCCGGTCGATTGCTACCAATTACGGTTACTTTAATGGAGCGGATTTTACTTAAGCTCAGGGATATCTTACTTCCGCCAGTTTGCAGGCTTCGGTAAACCGAGTTGGCCAGGGTAGTACGTATTTTTTGGGTGGCCGCTTCAAAAGACATCCCAGCAACTTTTATCGGTCCAACATTGGGAACAGAAATTGACCCTTCTGCCGAAACAATTAATTCCCCATTATACTCCTGAATGCCAAAAACAGATAATTGAATAGCATCATCCGGACCTAAAATATAATTGAGCGGGGTAGCCATTTTCATATTGGGTTCAAAGCTGGGAGACAGGGAAGTATAGAGTTCCGCCCCAAAAATGAGCGGGTTGATCAGGGGTTTCGCAGCTTTGGCTGCATACTTTTCTGTGTCTAAGCTATCGGTTCCATTGTATTGACGATCGGCCGACGGGGGTGGGGATCCTGCTCCGGGTTTTAGCTTTCCGGTGCCTGTGTTGGAGGTTGTGGATGATACCCTTTGCTTCAACTTGTTGAATTCCGTCACACTCATCCCTTTGGATAAGGCCATTGGCTCGGCTTGATCGATGGTGATGCCTGCTGCATTTAACTGAGCCTTTAGTTTGGCAATATCTCCATCACTGAGCTCATCTACCCGAACCTGCTTTAGATCTTTCCCTTTTAAAATATCCTGTGCAAAAGTTATGGTTCCAATTGCCATTAAAAGACTGAAAATCAGCGTGATTTTTTTAATCATATCATGATTCATTTATTGAGAAAACCCGAAAGAATTTAACAAATTATTGATAGTCAATAATGAGAGTTTCATTGTTAATCTAGCAATAAAAGTTACAAAAAATTATGGCGCTGCCGATGTCAATCCCAGTGATGTGATGACTTTCCCACTAGTTGAAGGCAGAAAGAGAATTATTACAATATATTCAATTGATAATCAATCAAATACTTATACAAATAAATATGTTTTATCACTAATTTGTATATGCTGCAAAGATAGTTTTTTATATATTGGAAACCATAGAAAAATTAATGAGTTATACCCATAAAAACGAAAAAAATGGTTAGTTCATATATGAATATGAAAAAAACTTATTGCCAGTCAACTCCCGTTAATTCGGCATACACCTGTGCAATTCCGTTAGGAAGTTGGATGCGATGCTGCCAGCCTAAAGCATGTAACTTACTCACATCTAATAACTTACGGGGGGTCCCGTCGGGTTTCGAGGGATCGGTTTCTATGGTTCCATCGTACCCTACAACCCCAGCAATTAATTGAGCCAACTCCAGGATGGATACATCTGTTCCGCAACCTACATTAACCAGCCCCCCTTCATTGTAATGATTCATCAAAAAAACGGAAGCATCTGCCATATCATCCACATGTAAAAATTCTCGTCGGGGTGTTCCGCTTCCCCAAATAGTTACTGAAGGGAGTTGATCTCGCTTGGCTGTAATAATTCTCCTTAACAAAGCTGGCAACACGTGAGAATTTTCTAAATCGTAATTATCATTGGGTCCATATAAATTGGTGGGC
>CAIUKP010000029.1 GCA_903899675.1 uncultured Bacteroidota bacterium
AAAGATAGCGTAGGTCCCTGACAGGCATTCGACATCGCCGTTACTCGAACATTGGCACTTACCGGAGCAGTAGTAGTGTTTACTGCTGTAAATCCATTTATGGTATTTGCACCATTAAGAGGTAACCCTATTGACGTGTT
Organism: uncultured Bacteroidota bacterium; assembly: GCA_903899675.1. GTDB lineage: Bacteria > Bacteroidota > Bacteroidia > Chitinophagales > Chitinophagaceae > Sediminibacterium. The sequence continues at coordinate 141 of CAIUKP010000029.1, forward strand.
ATTATTAGACCAGGAAATAACAGATCCTGGCATATTGGTTGAGGGGGTAATGGCAGGAGAGAGATAGTCATGGCAAAGAACCCGATCACTAATATTAGTAACAACCGGCAATGCCTTAACGGGTATTTTGAATGAAACCGGGGTGCCGGAGCAACCATTGATGTTAGGAATTACATTAATGGTTGTGGTAATCAGTACGTTGGTGTTATTGATTGTTACAAAGGGAGGTATAAGATTATAGTCGGATCCAGGCGAAAGACCAATATTAGATCCTGTATAATTCCAAAAAAATAAAGTATTTGAAATCGGACCAGTCATGAACACTATATTAGTAGGATCATTTGCACAAACTGGTATTTGGTCAGCAATAGGATATGCAATCGGTAAGGGAGTAATTCGAACCGTTAAACTATATGGATGTGCCGTGGAGGATGTAACTAGATAGGTAGCTTCCTGATAATTGTAGGTATTATTATATAAAACATCGGCAACCTTTATTTGTGCTGTTGTTTGTGATAAACCACCTGTAAATCCTGTACCTGTTGGTGTAGTCCAAGTATACGTTGTTCCAACAGGTTCTGAGGCTGATGACCAACTGAAAGCTACTCCCGAGCAACTTGTTATAGTATAACTTACGATTGGTAAGTAAGGGCCACCAGGTTGTCCCACCACTGTTTGCAGCAATGGCATTAAAAACACGAGCAGGACAAACCTCTTCATATTTCCAAATGGTTTTTCAATTGCATGCAAATTATTGTATGCAACAGGGATAGGAATTAGGGATATTGGTATAAACAGTGTAGTTTTTACACTACTTGTTGAAGATACCCAAACCCCTCAATATGCTGTCTTATCAACCTGTTAACATTAACTTATTTTTTATTTATTAGTATGCGTTCGGAGCTTTTTCTTTCAATTAGGGTACTTTTTAATTCTAATTTGTCTATTCTGTTCCCAAACGTCTTTTTTTCAATCATTCGAAACAAAAGTCCAGCCGCTTCCACCCCAATTTCAAAAGCTGGTTGGGTTATTGTAGATAAAGACGGGTTCAACAACGAAGCTGTTCGTAAGTTTGAAAAACTTATGATTTTCAATTGTTTAGGTATCTGTAACCCCATTTCCTGGGTAACATAATACACCGATATGGCCAATTTTTCCACTGTTGAAAAAATGCCATCCGGTCTTTTTCTACCCTTTAACAACGCTTTTATCAAGGAAAGATTGTATTCATTGTCGTTGGTACACTGAACTATGAGTCCATTTTCAACGAGTAAACCGTGTTTTTTCAGGGCATCCATGTAGCCATTCATTCTTTTGTTGCTAATAGACAGGTAGTGGGAGAGGGATAAGCAGGCAATACGCTTGCATCCCGATTGAATCAGATGTTCGGTTGCCCGAAACCCACTTTCATAATCATCGGTAGTAACCGTGGGGCACGACATTTGCTCAGGCACCCGATCGAAAAAAACCAAAGGAATACCGCTTTCTTGCAAAGAGGTTAAATGGTCTACTGATTGGGTATCCCTACAAAGCGACATGAGCACCCCATCTACCCGCCCGCCCAGTAAGTGCCGAACTGTGGATACTTCATTGGTGTTATTCTCGTGGGTAAGATAGGTAAGCACGTGGAACCCCTTTTGCTCGGCCACCATTTGGATACCGTCTATGGCTAGTGCGAAAAAGTTATTGGCAATTTCGGGAATCACTACCCCGATAGTAGCACTTTTTTTGCGTCGCAAACTACTGGCAAAGGGATTGGGCTGGTAGTTCATGCGGTTGGCCATCTCTACTACCCGCTTTTTAGTTTCGGCACTGATTTCGTAACTATCGCGTAATGCTTTGGAAACGGAAGAGATGGATAAGCCTAATGCAGCCGCTAATTGCTTGAGGTTGGTATTACTCATACGCCTTTTTTTCGTAGGTTGGATAATAGAATGGAATTGCTAAACTAATACTTTTTACGAAAAATCACGAAAACCTTTTCTTAAATTAACGAAAATCGCCACCCAGTTGGGCAGCGATTTAGATTGATTATTACGAAAACAGATGAGCTTACTTCAGCATACTACGCAAACGCACGAGCGCCTCTACATAATAATAATCCGCATAAGTTAAGGGTACATCTACTTCAGAATTTGCCGGTAAATGGCCAGTAGAATGTTTTAAAATAAATCCCCCATTTTCTCCAATGTTTGCCGTGTACGTTGGGGTAGACAATGAACGAATGATTTTTTCGGCCATTTGTAGATACTCTTTTTGTAAGGGGGCTGCATTGTATTGCGATAGTTCTAACAAAGCAGCAGCCGTAATCGCTCCGGCGGATGCATCCCGATAAGTTGCGGGTATATCCGGTGAATCAAAATCCCAAAAGGGGATACCATCTTCCGGTAACCGAGGATGATGCATGATAAAATGGGCAATCTGATTGGCTTGTGCCAAATATTTTTTATCCTTTGTATACCGATACGTACTTACATATCCATACAATCCCCATGCCTGCCCACGTGCCCAAGCCGATGCGTCGGAATAACCCTGGTGCGTATTTTTTGCCCGAACAACTCCGGTAGTAGAATCGTAATCGATCACATGATACGAGCTGTAATCTTTTCGATAATGATTAACCAATGTAGTATTGGCATGGGTTACCGCAATCTTATAATAAGTTGAATCTTTTGTGTATTTCGTTGCCCAGAATAGCAACTCTAAATTCATCATGTTGTCTATAATAACGGGAAATTGCCATTTGCCATGGTCCCAAGATTTAATGGTACCTGTGGTTGTTCTAAATCGGGAGGACAATGACTTTGCACTATTTACCAAAATATCCTCCGTTTGTTTGGAAGGATTTTGCTGATTGGCATGCCCAAAACTATTGTACATCATAAATCCCAGATCATGGGTGCCTTTATTGAACTGCTCTTTTTGTAAAAACTGCTCTACCCGCAATGCCTCTTTTTGTATGGACTCGTTTTTGCTATAGTCATACAAATAGTGCAATGTGCCGGGATAAAAGCCACTCGTCCACCAGTTAGTTTTACTGGTTTCAAATTTCTTGGTACCCCAGTAATAGGTTTTAGGAAGCAGGCCATCGGGTAATTGGGTACCTAAAAAACTGTATTGACGAACGGCTCTGTTCAATGCACTATCAATCAATGTTTTTAAATCGGCAGGTGAAGACTTCCTGGTTTGTGCTGCTGCAGTAAAATGAATAATCGTACCGAATGTGAGTAAACAAATAAGCCATTTGATTTTCATAATAAAAGGGGATAGGTAGTTACTTAAAACAGAATGCCACACTTACTATGTGGCATTCTGTATATTTCAAAAGTAATAAAATTATTCTGGAATCTTATCCAATGGCGGAACATTACCTGCCGCTCCTGAATATCCGATATTCTGATTGATACGGGCATCCGTATTGGCCAAAATAGCTTCCTGTGGTATCGGCCATAATACATGGTATTGGCTGATGCGGAATACATCTCCACGGATAGTTACGAAATTCTTACGGTAGAATTCATTCTTCTCTAAAATCCGATCAATCATAAAATTAGAAGTAGAGAAGTTGGCCAAAGTATAGGTTTTGCCATTATAGGGCTGGCCCGTTTTAGCGAAAAGGTAAGCGATACGGGTTAACTCAGTTTTACGAGGCTCTTCCCAATACAATTCTCTTGCGCGCTCATCTAATATAGTTCCGATGCTCATGTCGGCTGCTGTATACGGGGAGCATTTGGCTCTTGTTCTTACCGCGTTCACATCCACAGCAGCATTGGCAGCATCTCCCTTCCACATATAGGCTTCTGCACGCAGCAAATAGGTTTCTGCTAAGCGGAAAACATACCAGTCGGAGTGCCCGCCTTGCATAGGAGCGTTTTCGAAATCAGGCACATATACTTTATAGTGTGGCCATGGAAACCATCTTCTCAGAGTGTCTTCGCAAAGCAGGTTACCTGTGGGGCCTCTCAACCGAAGGCGTAAACCATAGGCGGTATCCTTCCCTTTAATGGCCGGGTTGTTGTACCGCATACTTTCAGGGTAAAGCCAGTTACCAGAAACCGAATCATGGCGTAAGTCTTTGGCATCATCCCAAATCATATTATAATGGTAGGAGGTATTTCTGCAACGACCGATACCACGTCCATAAATATTCATGATATCAATTTCCACACCCGAAGTAGACACCACACCTTGACTACCCATTGGAGTAGAGATGGTAGTACCAACCGATACACCCGGAACGGTTTGCCGCATAATACGCATGCCGGGTGTTCCATCGGTCCAGGCACTAGGCGTTCCTAAACGATCAGTTACCAAAAACAACCCTTCGGTATTTACTGAAGCAGATTTATTTTCGGGTCTGTGTAAATCCCAAGTAATATTTTTATCTGCTTTGGCGGCATCTACTCCAAAACGGCTCGTCATTAATTTAAAGGTACCACTGTTTATAACCGCAGAGGCAGAAGCAATGGCATCATCAAACAAGCCCAATGCCAAATTTACTTTTGTAAGTAAGTGGTAGCAGGCACCTCTGTTTACATCGCCTTTTTCAGTAACCCAGGGAACATACTTAACTGCAAATTCTAAGTCTTGCTTCATACGGGTTAAAATAACCTCCCGCTTTACCGTTTGAAAATCTGTTTTGGCAGATGTTACCTCCTTAATAGGGCAGGGTACATCACCAAACTGGTTGGTTAAGCGATAATATCCAAAGGCACGATAAAAATACGCCTGACCTAAAATGATATCCTTGTCAGCTTGCGCAACTGCGGCAGCTGCCGGCAATCGACTTATAATAGTATTTGCCATCCGAATACCGGTAAACATCTGGTTCCAGAACCAGCCAATTCTATTAAAATCAGGACTGTTTAACTGGGCATCCGGACGAATCTGCACGTCCATATTTTGTGCTGGGCCAGTTTTGTCATCCGTACCTTCCACCGATATTTCTGAAAATATCAATTCAGAAATAATGGGAGAACCGTCTCCATACCATTCACCCCGATAGTTGTTGGCACATCCAGCCAAACCAGCTTTAAATCCAGTTACATCTACGTAGGTGTTTTCCGGTGAGTAAATTGACAGGGGTTTGGGTTCTAGCCAATCTTTTTTACAACCCTGAAATGCTATCGATATCAAAAGGATAACCGACAGCAGAAAAGTGTATTTATAATGCTTGTTCATGTTTTCTGTTTTTGAGGGGGTTATCTTATAAAGTAACATTCAAACCAAAGTTGAAATTAATGGGAGTAAGTCCTTTATTTTCAGGATCAAAGTAAGTCCATGGCGAGAACACCGCAGCATTCACCACATTGAAATAAACTTTCATCGCATCTATTTTCCATTTCTTAACTGTGGCAGCAGGAAGCGTATACGCTAAGCTAACATTCGCTATTCTCACAAAACTGCTTTTTCTATATACGTTCCAGGTTACTGGTCCGCCCGCATTCGACATCATGGCTGCATAGTCGTTGATAGGATTTTCGGGAGTCCAGTAAGGACGCTGATAGAATTGAGAACGATCGTAGAATAAATCCACATTTTTCGCTTCATTTAACTGCGTTTGTTGACCCATTTTTGCATATAAAGTGAAAGCAAAATCAAAGCTTTTGTAAAGTTTGAATTCATTTCTCAAATTCCAAGAAAACTGAGGGGTAGCATTACCCAAAAATTGCTTATCGGCGATGGTATACTGCCCATCTCCATTGGTATCTTCCAAACGGAAATCACCGGGTTTGTAACCGTATTTTTTGGCATCAGCCACATCCGGTATTTGCCATACACCCGTAATCCGGTAATCGAATATGGTGCTGATGTTTTTTCCAATAAACCAGCCATTGGCAATATCATCTTTTTCAGATGAGCCAATTTGTTTTCCGGTTGCATCGTAGTCAGGCGTTGCACCATAAAGATGAACAATTTTATTTCTATTGCTCCAAAGCGCAAATGTGGTTCTCCACTCGATATTTTTTCTTTTCAGATTATTGGTATTGATAGAAATTTCAAAACCTGTATTCTTCACTTCTCCCAAATTCACCAGGATACTGTTAAAACCAGTTACACTCGGAAGCGTTCTGTTAACCAACAGGTCTTTGGTGGTTCTATCGTATACATCAATCGATCCCGAAACAATGCCTTTTAGGATGGAATAATCAATACCAAAGTTGATGGCACTGTTTCTTTCCCATTTCAATGCCGGGTTTGCCAAATTACTACCAGCCACACGGCCTACATTGATAGCAGTACCGCCAGCAGTTACATATACATAGGTTCCTGATGCTAAGTTAGAAAGCGCCGCATAGCGACCGATTTCACGGTTACCATTTTCGCCATAAGAAATACGGGCCTTGGCATAATCTAACCATCCAGAAGCATTCTTCATGAATTTTTCATCACTGAAAGCCCAAGCCAATGCAACGGATGGAAAATTAGCTCTTGGGTTTTGTTGTCCGAAGGCAGAATAGCCATCTCTTCTTTCTGTAATGGTAAAGAAGTATTTCTGATCGTAGTTATAGTTCAATCTGCCCATGATTGCATCACCGGTAGCATATTGATCATCCGTTGCAACAACGGGCGCCAGCGTTGCAGACTGAAGCGAACTGAATCCCAGGTTATCATTTGGAGCAAAATTAGATGCCTGAATCGTTGTGTTCCAGGATTGGAATTTCTCAGCATTCACCAGGAAAGTAGCGTCGAAACTGTGTTTGCCATACTTTTTATTCCAGTTGATTACATTATCCAACTGCCAAGAATATACAGTTTGGTTTCTTCTGTTCGAAATACCCTTTTGAGTAGCCAATGTGGGGTTAAGTGATGACTGGTGGCGATATTCGCGAAGTAAATCCAATCTAGGCGTAAAGTTTACAGAATATGAGAACCCCCAAGGTAGTTTCCCTTTTGCATAAACCGAGCCGAAAAAGTTATCGTATTTGTACAATCTATTTTCATATACCTGAGCCAAAAATGGGTGAGAGTTATTACCCACGTCGTCGTTCGGGCTAGATCGTAATGTAACTCCGTCGGCGGCATAGTAAGATCCCCAGGGAGTGGTACGATTTAAATCGTCTAAATTTACTTTTATAGAACTTTCATCTCTTTCCGCAAACTGAAAATTCAATCCCACCGTAAGAAATTTGGCAATATTGCTTTCTAAATTAAAACGAGTTCTGAATGTTTTATATTTATCACCCACCGTTAATCCATTATTCTCTAAATAACCTAAAGAGAAATAATAATTATAGTCATCTCTTCTTTGCGCAATGCTAATGGTATGATCTTGTTGCATAGCACTGTAATTCAGCATTAATTTTTCCCAATCCAAATTCGTACCTGCTTTGTAGTTAGCAATCTCAACTGCTTTTAAACCCAATCGGGAAAGCCATAATGCTTCTGGGTCTGTAGAAGATGCAGTTCCATCTAAAGCAATCCATTGCGCTAATGTAATACTTGAGGGTAACTTGTTGGGGTTGGTGAATCTATATTTGATACCGGGTTTAGAGGTAGAATCAAACCCAAGCTGCGACCATCTAACATCCTGCCTCCAATCTATAAATTCATAGGCATTTAATAAATGCGGGCGATTAGCCGGTTGGTTCAAACCGATATTATGGTTGAAAGTAATAATGGGTTTACCCACTTTACCCCTTTTAGTAGTAATTAATATTACCCCATTGGCAGACCGGGCTCCGAATACAGCTGCGGAACTGGCATCTTTTAAGATATCTATGGTGGCAATGTCGTTCGGATTTACATCTTCCAAACCACCGGGATAAATTACCCCGTCTAATACAATCAATGGACTAGAACTGGCAGTTAACGTACCCTTTCCTCTGATTTGTAAGCTGGAGTTTGATCCTTTGGTACTGGCATCAAAACCCACATCCAATCCGGGAGCATTACCGCGCAACATGTCTTGCACCGACCGAGGATTTTCATTTTCAAATTGGGTAGCTTTCACCTGGGCCACAGCACCGGTAAGGTCTTTTTTCCGTGCTGTACCATATCCTACTACCACCACATCTCCCAAGCCAGACACCTGCTCGGTAAGTGATACATTGATAGCTCCAGAATTACCTTTTACGCTCACTTCCTTTGATCCATAGCCTGTATAGCTAAAAACCAGTGTTGCATTGTCGGGCAAATTGGGAAAGGTAAATAAACCCGATGCGTTCGTGGTAACCCCTTTGTTGGTTCCCTTAATAACAACGGTTACTCCCTCCATGGGTGCATTTTTGGCATCTGTTACCCTACCGGTTACAGTAGTTGGAGGAGAGGCATAGAGTCGCGTAGCCGGAAAATCCGCTGCGCAAACCTGGGTAGTACTCAGTACTAAAACCAGCAAAGCCAGCATAATGGTTCCGCTTTGTATGCCTACGGATACACATGCTTGCGCAAAAACTTTTGCATTTTTCTTCATAATGGCAAGAATTGTTTTGAAGTAATGAACTTAACCGATTATTTCGTTATTCTAACCGATTAATATTCGTAATTAGAAGTTAAATTAAGTGAGATTCAGATTGTAGAACTGTTTTAAGACATTTTTTATCCAAAATTCCACGAAAAGGATTTCGTAAATTTCGCCCTATGCCGGTACAGCAGATAATAAATTTGTTAACCGTCCTTCACCCTTATTTTCAAAGGAAATGGGCGTAATTTTTTATTTTAAATTTTTACTATGCATCAGTCCTTTTTCTTCAATCGGTT
>CAIUKP010000030.1 GCA_903899675.1 uncultured Bacteroidota bacterium
GCAAATACACCTGGGCTAATAAAGCCTGTATATTTCTGAATAAAAGTAAATCCACCTTCTCCGCCAATGCCCAATGTATCATTCCAAGTAAATAATACACTTACAAACATGGCAATTAAAATAGTAATTCGTCCAATCCAGACCATTTTTTTCTCATCTGCATTTGGCCTGATGTATTTTTTAAAAATATCTAAGGTAAAAATGGTGGAAATACTATTTACTTTACCAGCAAGTGATGCAACAATTGCAGCAGTTAGTGCCGCAATTGATAATCCTTTTAATCCACTAGGCAAAAAGCTTAAGATGGCAGAATAAGCTCCATCTTTATTGCCGCCCTCTAATTGAGGTAAGTGACCATTTTTATATAATACAAAAGCTGCAATACCGGGTAACATTACAATAACGGGCATCATTAATTTTAATAGTCCTGCAAATAGAATTCCAGTTCTAGCTGTTTGAAGATTTGCTCCAAGTGCACGTTGGGTAATGTACTGGTTACAACCCCAATAATTAAGGTTAACAATCCATTGTCCTGCAAAATACATGGAGAGTCCTGGCAATACTAAATATTTATTAATTTCTTCTTGTGTAGCATTCGGTCCAGGTTTTTCTAAAATCATGTGAAAATGTTCAGGGGCTTCTTTTAGAAGTGTATTAAATCCTACAAGTGCGCTACTACCTAAACCAAATTTTTCGCTAACGATGATTAATGCCATATAAGTGGTAGCTAATCCACCAATGATTAATACAGCTACTTGAATCACATCTGTATAGCCAATTACTTTCATGCCTCCTAAGGTGATGAATAATGCAAAAACAGCGAGTAATACCATAATTACATGCAAGTAATTGCCGCCTACTAAACCATTTATGGCAACAGCTCCCAGGTATAAAATAGAAGTCAGGTTCACAAAAATGTATAAAAACAACCAAAACACTGCCATAATTAAGGCAACCGTTTCATTGTAACGATTGGTTAAAAACTGGGGCATTGTGAAGATTTTATTCTTTAGATAAATTGGCATAAACCATATTGCAATAATGATTAATGCCAATGCGGCTATCCATTCATAAGCAGCAACTGCAATTCCAACAAAAAAACCTTCACCACTCATTCCAATAAATTGTTCGGCAGATATATTGGATGCAATCAGAGATGCACCAATTGCCCACCAGGTTAGTGAACCTTCCGCTAAAAAGAAGTCTTTGGTATCACTAGTTGATTTCTTTTTTCGTCTATAGATCCAATAACCATATCCTGCAACGAGAATGAAATAAATTAGAAAAACTATAATATCGATATTGGCAAGTCCTTTCATAATGTAGGTTTCTTATGTTAAAAAATAATCGTTTATTGATAAAATTTATCGTTCCAGCGTAGTTCGTTCTTAAACTGGTATATGCTGGTTTCATTATTTATACATATATATTCAATTCCTGCCATTGAGGCAAAGTCTTCCATTTGTTCTGGAGAAATATTTTGAGAATAACAAGTATGGTGCGCACCACCTGCCAAAATCCAAGCAGCACCAGAAATATGTATATCTGGGTATGGTTTCCAGAGCACTCTAGCAACTGGTAGTTTTGGTAAGTTTTCAATTGGTGCAACAGCCATTACATTGTTTACCAGTAAGCGGAAGCGATTTCCCATATCTATCATGGATGCATTAATTGCAGGTCCAGGCCCCGAGTTAAAAACTAAACGAACTGGGTCTGCCTTTCCTCCAATGCCCAACGGATGTATTTCGCAATTGGGTTTACCATCAGCAATAGACTCACAAATTTCAAGCATATGTGCACCTAATACTAATTTATTGTCGGGATGAAAATGATACGTGTAATCTTCCATAAATGAATTGCCGCCTTTTAATCCACTAGCCATTACTTTCATTGCTCTCACCAATGCTGCTGTCTTCCAATCTCCTTCCCCTGCAAATCCGTATCCTTTTGCCATTAAACGTTGTGCCGCAATACCTGGTAGTTGAGCTAAGCCATGTAGGTCTTCGAATGTCGTCGTGAACCCTTTAAAATTACCTTCTACTAAAAACTTTTCAATACCCAATTCAATCTTTGCAGCGGTTTTAAGTGATTCATATTGTGAGCCTCCTTTTTTTAGGTTATCCATAAGGGTATATGCATGATGGTATTCGTCTACTAAATGATTTATATCTGTATCTGTTACTTGATTCATCACTTCCACCAAGTCGCCAATACCATAGGTATTAACTGAGTAGCCAAATTTAATTTCTGCTTCAACTTTATCGCCTTCAGTAACTGCTACAAAACGCATATTGTCTCCAAAGCGAACAAATCTTGCGCCTTGCCAGTCGTGCCAACCAGCGGCGGCTCTAATCCAACCATTAATCTTTGCAATACATTCATGGTCACTCCAATGACCTACTACTACTTTTCTTTCCAATCGCATTCTGCTCATGATAAAACCAAATTCACGGTCGCCGTGAGCGCTTTGATTGAGGTTCATGAAATCCATATCAATAGTTGACCATGGAATATCTCGGTTAAATTGTGTATGAAAATGAAGAATTGGCTTTCTCAAAATCTTTAATCCACCTATCCACATTTTAGCAGGCGAAAACGTATGCATCCAAGTGATGACACCTATGCAATTCGCGGAATTATTTGCTTCTTGACATATTGAAAAAATTTCCTCTGTAGATTTTACAGTAGGTTTATAAACAATTGTCACAGGCATTGCAGCTTCATTGTTTAATGCATTAGCGATTGCAATAGAATTTGCTGCTACTTGGTTGAGTGTTTCTTCTCCATATAAATGTTGGCTTCCAGTTACAAACCAAACCTCAAGTTGCTTTAGGTTTATCATTTCTCTTTTGATTAAGGATGAATAGGGTAAATATTATTGACCATAGTAAGAATCTGGTCCGTGTTTTCTTTCGTAGTGTTTGTTAATTAAAGTACTTTTTAGGCTTGGTGCATCAGGATTAATTTGTAAAGTTAAATAAGCCATTTTAGCCACTTCTTCTAATACTGCCGCATTGTAAACCGCCTTATGCGAAGTTGCTCCCCATGTAAAAGGGGCATGATTACCTACAAGCATCATTTCTGTTTCTGAAGGATCTAACTTCCTTTCGGTAAAACAATTTATAATTTGATATCCTGTTTCTGTTTCATAGTCTCTTTTAATCATGTCATCACTCATTGGGGGTGCACATGGAATAACAGAAGTAGTGTGATCTGCATGCGTAGTTCCCAAAATGGGTATATCCAATTGCGATTGTGCCCATGCAGTAGCATAAGTAGAATGTGTATGAACAATGCTATTGATTCCCTCCCAATATTTGTACAAAATTGCATGAGTTTTGGTATCGGAAGATGGGCGAAGTTGGCCTTCAATGATATTTGCATCAAAATCAACAATAACCATTTTTTCTGGACTTAAATTTTCATAAGGGACTCCACTAGGTTTAATTGCAAATACTTTATTATTTCGATCTGCTACACTAACATTGCCGAAAGTAAATAATACTAAACCCAGTTTAGGCAATTGCATATTAGCTTCATAAGCTTCTTGTTTTAGCGCGTCATATTGTCTCATCGTTTGAATTTATTTATTGTTGAGTACATTTTTTTCGGTAAATTTTCCAGCTGTAATGTATTTCATATATCTTATTTGGTAATATTCATTTCTTGATTCGTTGGGGAAATAGTAGCCTTCAAATCCTTGTCCCATATACTTCATGGCTTCTTCTACTTTTGCATATACACCAGCGGCTGTTGCGGCAAACATGGCAGCACCTAAGGCACAAGTTTGGTCACTCTTATGAATTCGAATCGGCATGTTTATTACATCGGCCATTACTTGCATAATGTAAGGCGATTTTTTCGCGACCCCACCTAAGCCTATTAATCCTTTTACAGGAACCCCTTCCTGTAAAAATCGATCAACAATCATTTTTGCGCCAAAACAAGTTGCTTCTACTAATGCTTTAAAAATCGATGGAGCGGTTGATCCTAAATTTAAATGATGAATACTTCCTGTTAGGTATTGATTAGCATCTGGTGTTCTTCTACCATTAAACCAGTCAATAGCTAATTCATCATCTTCCTGTAAAGGCAATAAAGCGGCTTTAGTTGAAAGTTGTGCAATCAAGTGATCAGATAGTTCATTTATGAGTTGGGTTGCCTGATCATGTTTAACGGAGTCTGATTGCTCTATCATTTCTTTGATTGGGGTTAGCAACATATTTTTGAACCAGGCATATGTATCTCCAAATGCAGACTGACCTGCTTCTAATCCTAGCATACCTGGTATTACAGAACCAGTTACCTGGCCGCAAATGCCTTTTACGGTTTGATCTCCTAAATCTGTCACAGGAGCAACCAAAATATCGCAGGTTGAAGTGCCCATTACTTTGCTGAGGTGATAAGGTTCAATTTGACCGCCCACAGCACCCATATGCGCATCAAAAGCGCCCACAGCAACCACAACATCCTCTCTCAAACCTAGTTTAGAGGCCCACTCTTTAGAAAGTTTACCAGCAGACTTATCTGAGCAATAGGTATTTGTTCCAAGCGAAGAAACAAACCCATCAAGTAATGGATCTAAAGAAGTAAAAAATTCATTGGGTGGGTAACCATTAAACGCTTCAGACCATAATCCTTTATGTCCAGCGGCGCAAACGCTTCTTTTTACGTCCTTAATGTTATTGCCACCGGTTAGCATAAATGGGATCCAATCACAATGTTCTACCCATGAAACACAAGCGTCGTTTACCGCAGCATCATTTCTGAGTACATGAAGGAGTTTTGCCCAGAACCATTCTGATGAATAAATTCCCCCAACATATTGTAGATAATTTGCATCAAATTTAGTTGCATGATGATTTATTTCTGCGGCTTCTTTAACACTGGCATGGTCTTTCCAAAGCACAAACATGGCATTTGGATTCTCAGCAAATTCATCTCTTAGCGCTAGTGGCGTCCCTGATGCGTCTACAGCAACAGGTGTAGAGCCGGTCGTGTCTACACCAATGGCAACAATATTTTCTGCTACAATAGGCCCTGCCTGTTTTATGCAATTGGTAATAGTTTCAGTTATTCCCTCTAAATAGTCTAAAGGATGTTGTCTAAATACACTTTCTGAGGCATTGCAATAAAGTCCCTTTTTCCAGCGGGTGTAGTAGTGAACAGAAGCGGCAATTTCTTCGCCATTAAGCGTATTAACGATAATTGATCTGACAGAATCAGTGCCATAATCTACGCCAATTACAAATGTTTCTTTTTTCATCTCCAAGCTATAAAATTCAGTAATTCGTGTCAAAATAACACTTAAAGTGGATAATTCAAAATTTAAGGACAAAAAATTTGCTATTTATTTTAAGTTGCCTGGATTGGGGATAAGATTTAGAATAGCATGAAAATTGGCAGCGTACCGTCTCTTGTCTAGTTTGTAGTAATAAGCCCCTTTTTTTGAACCTTCTTTGTCTTTGTCTTTTTGTTTAATTAAAAGCTTTGTCGATTGCAATTTTCTGCTAAAATTTCTTTTGTCAAATTGTGAATCAAAAATCCCTTCGAATAAACTTTGTAATTGGGGGAGGGTAAATTTTTCAGGCAGTAATTCAAATAAAATTGGATGGAAAGCCGCTTTATACTTCAGTTTTTCTTTGGCCATGTCTACCATTTTTTGGTGGTCAAAGATGAGCTTTGGGGTATTTTTAATTGGGAACCATTCGGCATGATAGTCTGTATTTATTTGCTCTTCATACTGATGAATATCAATTAATGCAAAGTATGCGACAGATACAGTTCTTTCAATTGGATCTCGGTTCACATCACCAAATGCAAAAAGCTGTTCCATATATACCCCTTCTAATCCGGTTAATTCTTTTAGAATACGCGAAGACCCTTTGTCAAAGTCTTCGTTTTTTCGAACAAAGCCTCCCATTAAACTCCATTTTCCCTTCTCGTATTCGAGCCCTCGCTGAACAAGCAATAGCTTTAAATCTAGTCCGTCAAAGCCAAAAATGATACAATCAAGGGCAACTAAGATGCGGGTTTGTTTATGATACATCACCATATATAGAGCTTCGAGCTTATTTTAAATTAACTAAGGAATATCAAATATCCGATAATTATTACGTTTGATGAAAAAAATAATAAGTGTTTTATTTACAATTATAATTTTTTTTCATTACTTTTAAAAAACGAAACTCTCTACGACTAAAAAAAGTCTACATGGTTTTTACGACGAACATTGATATTATTAACTAACCAAAACTTGTGAAAAAATAATAAGTGTTTTATTTACAATTAATATTTTTTTACTATTTTTTAACAACGAAACTCGCTACGAACAAGAGTCTACATGGTTTTTACGACGGACATTGATATTATTAAATAACCAAAACTGCTAAAATATGATAATGCATTAAAACAAATTTCTGAGGGGCATAAAAAAGCCGGCAACGTGAAGCATTGCCAGCTTAGTGAAACCCCTTAGGCAAGGGCAATTTTGTTCGAATCATCTTTAATTAATTCAAAAATTATGAAAAAAAAGCAACATTCTGCTACATTACTGCTTGCAATGAGAATAACTTTCCTACAACTAACACTAGCCTTTATTTTTTGCGGCTCTTTGTTTGCCAATACCTACACCGGTCAGGAAAATCTCGACAAGAAAGTTTTTGCAGCAACGGTTTCTGGTATAATCACCGACGAAAAAGGTGTGCCGCTGGTTGGCGCAACCATTTCTGTAAAAGGCAAAATCAATTTGGTTACCACTACCAATAATGCAGGCCGTTTTAAACTGGACATCGGCGCAAACAGTGCGTTACTGATCGTCAGCTATACCGGTTTTATTACACAGCAAGTAAGTGTTAAAGCCGATCAATCGGTTTCGATTTCGCTGGTTAGTACCGATACAAACCTTGATGATGTAATAGTAACCGGTTATTCTAGGCAGTCTAAAAGAAATGTTACCGGTGCAGTTTCCACGGTATCATCCGATGTAGTGGCACAAATACCCGTGGCCGATGTTGGTTCTGTATTGCAGGGTCGTGTGGCCGGCGTAAGTGTTGATGAGCAGGGCGGGCCAGGCGCAACTTCGGTTGTTCGTATACGTGGTTTTGGCAGCAATGGCAACAATGATGTTTTGTACGTAATAGATGGTGTGCAGGTGCGAGGTGGCAGCAACCTCGTTAACCCCAATGATATAGAAACTATTACGGTGTTAAAAGATCCTTCCAACACTGCATTATATGGTGCACAGGGTGGTAATGGTGTGATAGTTATTACCACCAAAATGGGTAAAAAAGCTGCGGCGCCAAAATTAGAATACAATACTTATGGTTCTTTTGAAACACCAACAAAATATCCTAAAAGCCTTATCCCGCAGCAATATGCCAACGCATACTGGGGGTACTTAAAAAATTCTAACCTAGCATTAAGCAACCTGTTTTATGGTTCGGGAGCTACACCGGTATTACCCGATTATATCATCGAAAGAAAAGGCTTACCCGTTTTAACCGCTGCTGAAGGAAGCGCTGCAGTTAATCCTGCATTATATAATTTATCTAATTACCGTATTTTAAAAACTAATAAGGATGGTACCGATTGGTTCGGCGCTTTACTCGACCAAAGCTTTAGCCATAATCACCAGTTAACATTAAGTGGTGCTACAGATAAAAGCAGTTATTCCTTGGGGATGGGTTATTTAAATAACGAAGGCACTTTATTGGGCACTTATTTTACTCGTTATTCTATAAGGGTTAATACAGAGTTCAGACCTGTTAAGTGGTTAAAGATCGGGGAGAATATGCAGTTCTCTTATACACAGGGCGCAGGCGTAAGCAATGGGAATCATAACCCCCAGGGATTGATAGCTGATCTTTATCGACGCAGCCCATTGATCCCAATTTATGATATTACCGGTAACTACTCAGGCCCTAAAGATTTTGCAGATACCAAAGCTTTACATCCTGGTGGCAATAACCCGGTGCTTGGTCAAAACACAGGCCGAGATAACAGCAAAGGATATAATGCTGGTGTTATTGGTTCGGCTTATGTTGATATTGAGCCAATGAAAAATTTGATCTTCGAAACTAAAGTAGGCGTGCAGTTTTATCCATACAGCTATCGTTTCTTTATAGATACTTTTCCGCAAAATGTTTATTCTGCCCCTTATAATCAATTTACCGAAGGGGGTGGTTATAGTACTGACTTAAGATGGACCAATAAAGTTTCTTACGACATCAAATTTAAAAATATTCACAGTATAAGCGCTTTTGTAGCTTACGAAGCAAGCAAAGCAACTTCAAGAAGCAACCAAGGAACAGTAACCAATTTATTGTACACTACACAAGGTTATCTTAATTTAAGTAACGGTGATTTTAATCCTGTTGCACCAATGGTGGGCAGCAACGGCTCTGAAAATTCTACTTCTGTTTTTGGTAATATCAATTACATGTTAATGGATAAATACCTTTTCAGCTTTGTTGCAAGAAGAGATGGCTCTTCAAAATTTGGTCCATTAAGTCGCTATGGTAATTTCTACTCTTACAGCGGTGGATGGAGAATAAGCAAAGAAAAATTCATGCAACGCTTTACCTGGCTTAGCGATCTTAAGTTAAGGGCTGCATATGGCGAAAATGGCAATAATGCTATTCCTGCAGATCTTTATGAAGACAGGTATACCACTAGTGGTTATGTAAATTACAGCAGCTACGATTTAAATGGTACCAACAACTCTGCATTTACCGGCGCCGGTTTATACCAGTTGGGCAATCCAAAAATTCATTGGGAAACCAATAAGACCACCAACATTGGTTTTGATGCAATGTTTCAGAATAAATTCTCCGTTGCTTTCAGCTGGTTTAACAGGGTAACTAAAGATTTGCTTGCGGTGCCACCTGTAACTGGTTTACGTGGCGATGCACTGGCCCCTTATGAAAATATCATGCAGTTCTCCAATAAAGGTATTGAGCTGGAACTGGGTTACCGCAACCGCATTGGCCAGGTTAGCTATGATATGAATTTTAATGTAGCTACTTATAAGAACAATGTAGATTATATCAGCAGCGATCCTACAGCGCACATAGATGGAAATGCTTATGCACCTACGCATTTTGCATTAACACGCAGTGTGGTGGATATGCCCGTTTCAAGCTTCTTTGGTTTTATACAGGATGGCATTTTTCAATCTGCAGATGATTATACCAAAAATGGTGTTATGCATCATGGCCTAACAGCGGCTACTGCAGCAGGCCACTTTAAATTCAGAGATATTAATAGCGATAAAAAGATCAATGATGATGATCGCACATTTATTGGCAATCCTCATCCAAAATTCAGCTATGGGTATAATTTGAATTTGAACTACAAAAATTTTGATATGGGCATATTTTTACAAGGCGTTTCTGGTAATAAAATATTTAATTACTGGAGGGTGAACTCAGTATTTCCCGGCGCAACGGGTGAAGGTTCAGATGATACCTGGAGCCCAACTAATACCGGTGCAAAACTGCCCATATGGAACAGCACCACATCTGATGATATAAAACCGTCCAGCTTTTTTGTTGAAGATGGGTCATACTTAAGATTAAAAAGTTTACAGTTTGGCTATACTTTCCATGCAACAAAAGCCTTCAGTAAAATGAGGTTTTACATACAAGGTTTTAACCTTGCCACCTTTACTAAATACACCGGCATCGATCCTGAAATAAGCA
>CAIUKP010000031.1 GCA_903899675.1 uncultured Bacteroidota bacterium
GATACCAATAAAAATAATAAATTAATATTTTATATTATTTGTAAGTAAACCAACACCAAATGCAGCGTAACAAACGAAAAATTGTCTATATTTAGGGTTAACAACTTTACCCTCAGGACGGAGCAGGCCATCATTGCAGGCTGTTTACGAAACGATGCTGCTGCACAGCGGGAATTGTACAACCAGTTCAGTCCCAAAATGCTCAGTGTTTGCTATCGGTTTTCTCCTACTAGAGAAGATGCCGAAGATATGCTCCAGGAGGCGTTCATCAAAGTGTTTACCCACATACATACCTTTCAGAATAAAGGCTCATTCGAGGGCTGGATCAGGAGAATCATTGTACACACCTGCATCAATTTTCTGAAAAAGCATAAAAAGTTCAATGATAGCATTGAACTAACAGAGGCCAACATAATGCAGGTAAAAGAGGAAACCATCCCTTCCATTATGCAGGCCAAGCAGGTGATTGAATGTATTCGGTTATTGCCAGTAGGATATAGAACGGTATTAAACCTGTATGCCATTGAAGGGTATAGTCATCGTGAAATTGGCGAGTTGTTGGATATAGGTGAAAGTACCAGCAGGAGTCAGTATACCCGTTCCAAGGCATTACTGGAAAATATGCTGATACGTAAAAAAATAATTGACCAACCAAGGGAAGACCTCTCTTGGCTGGCCACATAACTAAAGTAGGATTGGTCTGATTAATATGAAAAACAAGTACCAACAAGACGATTTTGAGCAGTTTTTACAAGAGGAAGTAAAATCGCACCGGATGTATCCGTCTGACCCTGTTTGGAACAAGATCAGAACAGAGTTGCATGGCGATCAATCATGGCCAGCTTTAACTTTTATCTCTTTATTTATTATTTCAGCGCTTACCATTTCTACCCTGCTGAACCGAACACCCAATTCCCACATCCTTTTACTCCCTCCAGTAAGCCAGCAAACTGCCTCCTCTGCGGCAACCCTAGCAGAACCTGCTGTATTAACGCCGGATGAAAAAAATAATCATTACCTGAAAAGTATTGCTCCCGAAGCTTTAACCATGGCAACCATCGCTGCTATTCAGCCAACCATTGATTATAACCAGGCTGTTATTGAACAGGCTATTGCACCCAGGGAACTTTTCACACCAGAAAAACAGGCAACCCTTACTTTGCGTCAGTCTACCCCATTGGCATTACCTGTGAATGAATCTCAAACAGCATCCGCTACTATTCAAACACCCATTACTGCCGAATCTATCTTATACGAGCAATCTGCCGACGCGGAAGAAAATACTGCCAACGCTGCCAATGAATTGCGGAAAATGGCCAATGCGAAAGGTAATCTTCAACAATCTACCGATGAGTATTTGAAGGATTTCCCCTTTGTAGGCAACACCCCGCTTCAACGCAAAAGTTCACGGATTGGATTTCAAGTGTATGCAACCCCCTCTATCAGCTTCCGCCAGTTAACAGATTATAAGCTGAAAGAATTAATACAAACCACAGTTACCAACAGCTCATCCGCAGCCAATCTGCCCCTAACCAGTAATTTATACAGTGGCGTAAATGAAGTAGTAGTAAGGCATCGGCCGGCATTAGGACTAGAAATAGGATTTTCCGTTTTATACAGTCTCTCTAAGCGTTTTCAGTTAACAACAGGTTTGCAATTGAATTTACGTAGATATGATATTGAAACCTTTGAAACCCGCACGCGAGATTTGGCTTCTATGTCGCTTATTAATAACAGGGGAGTTGAAACAATTAGTTTTTATTCTCCTTACAACAACAATGCCGGCTACCGAGCAACTACCCTCAGCAACAACATGTATCAAATAGCTGCACCCGTGGGTATTCAATGGAAAGTGCTGGATGGTAAAAAATGGGGACTTACCGCAGAAGCTTCTGTGCAACCTACTTTTACTTTACAAGCCAATACCTGGTTGATCTCCTCCGACTACAAGCATTATACCGAAGGAAAGGATTTGTTGCGCAAATGGAATATCAATACGGGTGCTGGCATTAACCTGACATATCAAACGCGTACCGCCACTTTCTCTGTGGGGCCGCAAATCAGGTATCAAAACCTTCCTACCTACTCTAATCTTTATCCGGTACGAGAGAATCTGATTGATTACGGTATTCGTTTTAGCATTACTCGCCCATACAAATAAGTAAGTGAATTATTTTCTGTAAATGCCTTCGGCAAAATTGAATAATTTTGCAAGATGAAAGGCTGTACTATTTTTATTGTGTTGGCAATGGCGTGGGTAGGATGCAAACAAAAATCTGGCAAACCAGCATCTTTGCATACACTGGCTGATACAGCCTCCTTTTATCCGATTGCAAATTTTATACATGAGCAGATTGAAGAAGCTGATGTAAGTAATTTACCCCGAACGCTTCGATATACCAGCAATCAAAAGACCAGCTTACACAGCCTCGGGAGAGATTCGTTTTTACTCTTTTGCGGCCTATTTGATAGTTTACTTACCCAATTCTCAACACAGAAGCAACTATACAAAGAAAGTATCCTGCATGATTTAAGTACCAGCAGTTATACCCTTACTTATCAGCCCCAACAGGCCGAACAGGCCGCTTTTGAATATACTGATATCCTACTAAATGATGTTAACAGGCAGATAAAAAGAATAAACATACAGCGCAGTTTCGATATAGGCGATACTTCGGTTAATGAACACCTGAGTTGGAGAACCAACAAGGGATTCTTAATCAGCAGAACCAAAACCGATAAAGCAGGAACAGCCGGCACAGAAGTAATAGAAGTAAGCTGGGAGCCTAAAAAAAATAATCCGTTATGACGCAGGAAGAATTTTCCCCGATTGCTCAGGGACTTCCGCACGAGCCGGGTATCTATAAATATTACAATGCACAAAATCAGTTATTGTATGTAGGTAAGGCAAAAGATCTACGAAAAAGGGTATCCTCTTATTTCACAAATACGTTTACTACTTATAAAACCCATGAACTGGTAAAAAGAATAGATCGGATAGAATTTACCATTGTAGATTCTGAACAGGATGCTTTTCTGTTAGAAAATGCCCTAATAAAACAATACCATCCCCGGTATAATATTTTGTTGAAAGACGATAAAACCTATCCGTATATAGTAATCAAAAAAGAACCCTTTCCGCGTGTATTCCTTACCCGCAGAAAATATGCCGATGGGTCGGAGTATATTGGCCCTTTCGCATCTGTGGGTAGTGTGCGTGCATTATTAGAACTGGTTAAACTAATGATTCCGCTAAGAACCTGTACACTGAATCTTGCAGCCGACAAAATTGAAAAGGGCCAGTATAAAGTATGCTTGGAATATCATTTGGGAAATTGTAAAGGCCCCTGCGAAAAAAAACAAACAGCAGCAGCCTATTCAGAAGATTTATTACAGGTAAAAAATATCATCAAAGGGAATCTGCAGCCGGTAACTGCCTATCTTAAAAAACAACTGAAAGAAAGCAGCGAGTTATTGCGTTTTGAAGAGGCGGCCATTTGGCAAAAAAAAATCAACTCGCTGGAGGCTTACCAAGCTTCATCCGTTATTGTAGGAAAATTACACGGGAACCTAGATGTGTTTTCATTATTGCGTGATCAGTCTACCGCTTATGTAAACTATCTGATGGTTCAACATGGAACCATTGTGCAAACACATACCGTTCAGCTGGAAATTCAATTAGAAGAATCAGATGAAGAAGTATTAATTTTTGCCATCGCCAATATGCGTGCGCAATTTAATAGCATGGCAACAGAATGTGTGGTACCTTTTCTGATTAATTACCCAGAAAAAGAAATTAGTATATTAGTACCGAAAGCCGGAGAAAAGAAAAAGCTATTAGATTTATCGCTGAAGAATGTTAATTACTATCAACAAGAAATTCAACAAAAAAAATTATGGCAGCCGGCAACCAAATCAATCGGCCTGCTGTGCACTTCCACATCAATGGCGGTTCCGTCGAGCTTGAGGCACTTTTGCTCGGTGAACGGCATCC
>CAIUKP010000032.1 GCA_903899675.1 uncultured Bacteroidota bacterium
CCGGTAAGATCACTATATACTTCTTTTTTAAAGTTGGTTTCGAACAGGTAGCCACTTCCGATGGCAATTCCCAAAGAGATTACCCGATCAAAGGCCTTACCAGTAGCATCTTGAAAAATAGCATAGCTACTGTTCAAACCACGACCTTGTAAAAACATTCGGCGCAGTGATGTTCCAGACCCTTTAGGGGCTACTAAAAATACATCTACATCTGCAGGAGGTATGATGCCTGTTTGATCGTTATACGTTACCCCGAAGCCATGAGAAAAATAAAGCGCTTTGCCGGGCGTGAGGTGTTTTTTTACAGTAGGCCACATGGCTATTTGTGCGGCATCACTTAAGAGGTAACAAATAATGGTACCGCGTTCTAATGCCTCTTCAATTTCGAATAATGTTTCACCTGGCACAAAGCCATCTGCTACGGCTTTATCCCAGCTTTTAGAATTACTTCGCTGCCCTACAATTACGTTAACGCCATTTTCTTTTTGATTGAGTGCCTGACCCGGACCCTGAACACCATATCCGATTACAGCTACTACTTCATCTTTTAATATTTCCTGTGCTTTTGAAAGTGGAAACTCCTCGCGGGTTACTACATTTTCTTCTACGCCGCCGAAATTTAATTTTGCCATTTTTTAATGTTTGGTTGATGATTATAAATTATAGAATGAATTACATAGAAAAAACTTCTTTTTGCTGATTGAGAAATTCATTTTCAATCAACTCTTCTCTGGGTTCTGTCTGTTCAAACTCCCGTAATTTTTCGTGAAACCCGCTGCTTTCTTTTATAATGGCCACCCGTGCACTTCTCACAAATTCAATCAATCCATAAGGGGCCAGCACCTGCACCAGCCGGTCTGTTTCTTCGCGGTGCCCAACTGTTTCAAATACCACATAATCGTTTCGAATTACTACAGCTCTTGCACCATGTTCGCGTAATAAACGCTCCACTTTTACTTTCTCTGCTATTTGGGCAGTAGGAACTTTATACAATGCGAGTTCTTGCCAAATTATTTCTTCGTTGTTATTATAATAAGCCTTAAGTACTTCTACTTGCTTTTCAATTTGACGTGCCAACTTTCTTACTACTTCTTCGGTTTCAACAATAACAATGGTAAACCGATGAATCCCTTCCGCTTCGGAAGGAGAAGTATTCAGGCTTTCAATATTGATTTTCCTTCTAGAAAAGATAGTGGCAATACGCACCAGTAAACCAATATGATTTTCAGTATAAACGGTTATAGTATATTCCTGCTTCATACAATTTTATATTTACTTATTACTTAAGTCTGATTTCACTAACACTACATCCCTGAGGTACCATAGGAAATACATTATTTTCTTTTCCTACATTAACCTCCAGTAAATACGAACCAGGATGATGATACATTTTAGTGAGCGCATCGTTAAGCTGATCTCGCGATTCGATGGATGCACCAGCAATGCCATAGGCTTCTGCCAGCTTTACATAATCGGGACTGGCAATATCTACAAACGAATACCGCTTATCATGAAACAATTGTTGCCATTGACGAACCATGCCTAGAAAATGGTTATTCAGAATTAATATTTTCACATTTACTTCTGTTTGTAAAATGGTACCCAGTTCCTGTAAAGTCATCTGTACCCCCCCATCGCCAATAACAGCAACCACGGTTCTTTCAGGGGCCCCAAACTTAGCACCAATGGCTGCAGGCAGGGCAAATCCCATGGTTCCCAATCCGCCGGAAGTGATATTACTATTAGATTGATTAAAGCGAGCATATCGGCAAGTAACCATTTGGTGTTGACCAACATCAGTTACAATAATGGCATCTCCTCCGGAAATTTCATTTAGGTTACGGATCACTTCACCCATAGTCAACACAGGTGTATCTGGATGTAGCTCAGAGAAAATCACTTCTTTATTTTCTTCTGCATCATGGTCTTTAAAACGCTGTACCCAAGCGGTACGACTTTTTGATTCAATTAGCTGTGTAAGCAGCGGGAGGGTTTCTTTACAATCGCCCCAAACGCCTACGGTTGCCTTCACATTTTTATCAATCTCCGATGGATCAATGTCGAGGTGTATCACTTTAGCCTGTTTTGCATACTTATCTAACCTACCAGTAACCCGGTCGTCGAAGCGCATGCCTACTGCAATTAATACATCACAATCATTCGTTAATACATTAGGGCCATAATTACCATGCATACCTAGCATACCCATATTCAGCGGATGATCGGTTGGAAGAGCACTGAGCCCGAGAATCGTCCAGGCAGCAGGCAGCCCGCCTTTTTCTATGAAGTTGGTAAATTCTTTTTCCGCATTACCCAAAATAACACCCTGCCCAAAAATCACAAAAGGTTTTTCAGCAGCATTAATTAAGTTAGCTGCCTCCTCAATATATACTTTACGTATAATGGGTTTCGGGCGATAGCTTCTGATATGATTGCATTTCTGATAACCGGAATAAGCAAATAGTTGAAGTTGCGCATTCTTGGTGATGTCTATCAGAACAGGTCCAGGACGGCCACTTCTGGCAATGTAAAAAGCTTTCGCTAAAACGGCTGGAATTTCGGCGGCATCTGTTATCTGGTAATTCCATTTAGTTACGGGAGAAGTAATATTGATTACGTCCGTTTCCTGAAAAGCATCGGTTCCCAGCAAGTGTGCATACACCTGACCAGTGATGGCAACCACAGGGGTACTGTCTATCATTGCATCTGCTAATCCGGTTACTAGGTTGGTTGCACCGGGTCCGCTGGTGGCAAACACTACACCCACTTTACCCGAAGACCTTGCAAAACCTTGTGCTGCGTGAATGCCTCCCTGCTCGTGGCGAACTAGGATATGCTTCAAATGATCATGATAATCATATAGCGCATCATAGATGGGCATGATTGCTCCCCCGGGATAACCAAATATCGTTTCTACGCCTTCTGCTATCAGGGCTTCCAGTAATGCCTTAGAGCCCGTGATATTAGCTGTATCCGCTTGAGGAAGCGGATTGCTTACCTGTGTTGCTGTTGCTATGGCCATACGTGCTTTTTTACTTTTTTATATTTCATCCGTTACACAACCCTGAGAAGCATCTTTCACTTGCAGGGCATATTTAAATAATAATCCTTGAGTAGCTTTTAATGCAGGCTGTTTCCAAGCAGCTCGTCGGGTTGCTAATTCATCATCCGAAATATGCACAGTCATTTGCTTGGCAGCCACATTTACTTCTATGATATCATCATCCTTTACCAAGGCAATGTTTCCTCCCAAATAGGCTTCCGGCATTACGTGACCAATTACAAAACCGTGCGTGCCCCCGCTAAATCTGCCGTCGGTAATTAGCGCAACAGATTTTCCCAATCCCGCTCCAATGATGGCAGAAGTAGGCTTTAACATTTCAGGCATACCGGGTCCGCCTTTAGGGCCTACATACCGAATTACTACTACATCACCTGCTCGAATTTTTCCGGTGTTGATGCCTTCAATCAATTCGAATTCGCCATCAAAAACCCGAGCTGGTCCGGTAAACATTTCTCCTTCTTTACCGCTTATTTTTGCTACACTACCACCGGTTGCCAAATTGCCATATAAAATTTGCAAGTGCCCGGTAGATTTGATGGGCTGACTCAGTGGAAAGATAATTTTTTGAATATCGAAATCAATATCTGGAACATCGGCCAAGTTTTCGGCAATGGTTTTTCCAGTTACCGTTAAACAATCCCCATGTAGCATATCCTGTTGCAATAAATATTTCATTACGCCCGGAACTCCGCCAAAAGGATGTAAATCTTGCATCAAAAATTTTCCACTAGGCTTAAAATCGGCCAGAACAGGCGTTCGATCGCTAATCCGCTGGAAATCATCTTGCGAAAGAGATACACCCACACTTTTTGCCATAGCCAGCAGGTGCAATACCGCATTGGTACTTCCACCCAATACCATAATCAGGGTTATGGCATTTTCAAATGCCTTGCGAGTCATGATATCTTTTGGCTTAATATCTTTTTCCAGTAAAATCCGAATGGCTTTACCGGCATCTATACATTCTTTTCTTTTCTCTTCACTCAATGCTGGATTAGAAGAGGAGAAGGGCAAACTCATTCCCATTGCTTCAATTGCAGCAGCCATTGTATTGGCAGTGTACATCCCACCACAGGCTCCCGCACCCGGACAAGCATGTTGAATGATCCCTTTAAAGTCGGCCTCTTCTAGCTGGCCTGCCAGCTTTTGTCCCAAGGCCTCAAAAGCAGAAATGATATTTAAGTCCTGACCTTTATAATGCCCTGCTGCAATGGTACCTCCGTATACCATAATAGCCGGTCGATTTAATCTTCCCATGGCAATCACACAACCCGGCATATTTTTATCACATCCCGGCAGTGCAATCAGTCCATCATAATATTGAGCACCACAAACTGCTTCAATAGAATCTGCAATCACATCTCGGCTCACCAGAGAATAGCGCATACCATCGGTACCATTACTCATTCCATCACTCACACCGATGGTATTAAAAATCAATCCTACCAAGTCGCTTTCCCAAACCCCTTTTTTTACAATCTGTGCCAACTCATTCAAATGCATATTGCAGGTATTCCCATCGTATCCCATACTGGCAATACCCACTTGTGCTTTTGCCAAATCTGCTTCTGATAAACCAATACCATACAGCATGGCTTGCGCAGCAGGCTGGGTTTCATCTTGGGTTAGTACTTTACTATATTTATTCATTTCACTTTGCATACGGTCCTTCTTTTATACTACTGCATTTCGTTAACTTCAATAGGTTGGTTAATCACTAGCTTCTTATAGGCCTGCTGAATTTTTCGGCTTTCCGAATCTTCCCATCGAAGATTCAAAGAATGATTATCCAGCGATTCAAATCCGATAACTTCTGCTGCAGTTCCACAGTAGAAAGCTGCATCTGCCTCGTAAATATCCTGTACAACAAAATGGGTTTCTTCAACCGGAATATCCATAGCCCGGGCAAGTTCCAATACGGTAGCACGGGTAATACCGGGAAGAATATGGCCCGCAGGCGGAGTAAATAACTTACCATTTTTCTCGATAAAAATATTCGCACCGGGTGCTTCTGCAACATTGCCCTGCATATCTAATAACAAGGCTTCATCAAAACCATTTGCCTTTGCCTCCTGACTAGCCAATATAGAATTTACATAATGTCCGGCCGCTTTTGCCTGCAAATGAAAAGCCCCAGGATTCGGACGCTGGAAAGAAGAGGTTCGAACGCGCAATAATTTCTCACCTAAAAATGGAGACATTTCCCAAGCCTGTATAATTAAAAAAGATTCTGTATTCACGCTGAAAGTCATATTAGCGGGCGCATATACTACCGGACGGATATAAGCATCTCCTAATTGATTCATCGCAAGTAACTCATCCGTAATCTGAATCAACTCATCGGTTTTCCAATGGTAGGGCATGTTGATAGTAGTTGCCGATTGCTCTAATCGGTTATAATGCTCAACGGGTTTGAAAATTTTTGTGGTTCCATCTACCGTTTTGTAAGAACGAATCCCTTCAAATACTGAATACCCATAATGCAGCGACTGACTAAAAAAATCCATCTTAGCATCTGCTGCTTTTACAAAATGCCCATTTAAATAAACTAGGGTGTTTTGATTGAAATAATTTGCCATATAAAATATTTACTTTTATTTTTTTCATAAAAAACCCCGCTTCTAGGAGGCGGGGTTTATATCTTTTGTTAGTATTTGATACAACTCAACCTCTTTGGAATACGGGAATAATAATTGTAATCATAGTAATGATCACTGTGAAAAACCGAGACATCGTATTGATTCCTTGTATACCAATAGAGGTGCTTACAACTAAATATACAAATGCCTGCCCAGAAAAAAAGAACTATTTAAAAACTATCTGCCCACTTTCAGTAAACTAGCTTTGCAGTTTACTAAATAATAGTAGACTGATTAACTTGTTGATGAGCAGTCTTATAAACCTGATCTCCTTGTCGGGTAACATATCCCGCAACCAAATCGCCAATTGCACTCGTTGAATAACTATTCACAGGGTCAATATCTTTAGACACAAATCCACTTAACAGCGTCCAGTTAACCGCTTCCCTTACCTGATGAGCCTCCTTCTGTAATCCTAAATGATCTAGCAACATGGCCGTTGATAAGATGGATCCCAATGGGTTAGCAATATCTTTTCCGGCTGCCTGTGGGTACGATCCATGAATAGGCTCAAATAAAGCACTATGGTTGCCAACCGAGGCTGATGGCAATAAACCCAAAGATCCGCTTAACACACTGGCTTCGTCGCTCAGTATATCTCCAAACATATTTTCAGTAAGTACCACATCAAACTGAGAAGGATAAAGAATTATCTGCATGGCTGCATTATCAACAAACATATAATCTACCGTAACATCGGGATAGATAGGTGCCATCGCCTGAACTACCTTACGCCATAAACGAGACGATTCCAGCACATTGGCCTTATCTACCAGTGTAAGTTTTTTTCTTCTCTTTTGGGCATAATGAAATGCCTGCTGCGCTACTCGTTCAATTTCAAAACGCTGATACGTGCAAGTATCAGATGCGGTATCCCCATCTTCACTCAACTCTTTTTTACCAAAATATATTCCTCCAGTGAGCTCGCGAAATATGATAAAATCAACCCCCTCTAAATGCTTGTTCTTTAAAGGAGAGAGATGCTGCAAAGCTGCATGCGAAGTAACCGGCCGAATGTTGGCAAACAATTGTAACTCTTTTCTCAACTGCAACAAACCCTGCTCCGGACGAACTTTGGCAGATGGATCATTGTCATAACGAGGGTCGCCAATCGCACCAAACAAAATTGCATCCGACTGCAAACAGCTGTCTACCGTTTCCTTGGGAAGTGGACTGCCGGTTTTGTCAATAGCATCTGCCCCCATCAGGGCATAGTCATAACTAAATTGATGGCCATAAGTATTGGCAACCGCCTGTAATACCTTAATAGACTGAGCGGTTACCTCTGGTCCGATTCCATCTCCATTTATAACTGTAATCTTTTTTTCCATGATTTTATTCGAATTAATTTTTGTGGGCGGCCATTGATTTACCACGATTACTTTCTGGTAGCCTCATACTTTTCAATACTGTCTTTAATACTAATCAGGTAGTCAATATCATCATAGCCATTGAGTAAACAGGTTTTTTTATAGGGATTGATGTCAAAGGTTTCCTGCTCACCGGTTAACAAGATGGTAATGGTTTGCTGTTCTATGTTTATCTGGATTACTGCTTCGGCATCCTGTGCAAATATTTTTGCAAGAAATGCATCCGACACTCTAACCGGAATAACCCCGTTATTGAGGGCATTGTTTTTAAAAATGTCTGCAAAAAAACTGCATACTACTGCCTTAAAGCCATAATCTTTCAATGCCCAGGCAGCATGTTCGCGCGACGACCCACATCCAAAGTTTTTACCGGCCACCAAAATTTCTCCGGAATAACGTGGCTGATTCAATACAAAACTCGCTACCGGCTGCTGCTCATCATCCTGAACATATCGCCAGTCGCGAAAAAGGTTTTTACCAAATCCATCCCGGGTAGTTGCTTTTAAAAAGCGGGCAGGAATAATCTGATCGGTATCAATATTTTCAATCGGTAAGGGAACAAATCGACTTTCTATTTCTTTCAGCGGCTTCATACTAATTTTCTTTTCTGGTAGATAAAAATTGTCCTCCGGGTTTTACAGAAGCGTTCTTACATCCGTAATTATTCCGGTTAATGCTGCTGCAGCAGCGGTGAGTGGACTCGCCAATAAAGTTCGGGCACCAGCACCCTGTCGACCTTCGAAGTTTCGGTTGCTGGTGCTAACACAATATTCACCGGCTGGCACTTTATCTTCATTCATACCTAAACAGGCACTACAGCCAGCCTGACGTAATTCAAATCCGGCATCCTGAAAAATACTATCCAAACCCTCCCGCTTTGCCTGGCGGGCTACTTCCTGAGAACCGGGTACAATCAATACCTGCACATCGGGGTGTTTCTTTTTGCCTTTAACCATTGAAGCTACCAACCGCAGATCTTCTATGCGGGAATTGGTACAACTTCCAATAAACACATGTTGCACGGGCATACCTAACAGGGATTGTCCGGCCTGTAAGCCCATATAAGTAAGTGCCTTTTTTAGATTTGCTTTTTCTGATTCGGCTTCTAACGACTCATAGGTGGGGATGCTATCATTAATAGCCATGCCCATACCGGGGTTGGTACCAAAAGTGATCATGGGCTGGATTTGGTCCGCATGAATATTCAATTCCATATCAAATGCCGCATCCGCATCTGAATACAACTCGCGCCATGCTGCTACCTTTTTTGTGAACGCATCCCCAGCGGGCGCAAAGGGCCTTCCCTCTAAATAAGCAAAAGTAGTTTCATCGGGAGCAATCAATCCGCCGCGGGCACCCATTTCTATGCTCATATTGCAGATGGTCATTCTGGCTTCCATCGATAATTTACGTATTGCCGAACCGGCATACTCCACAAAATAACCCGTGGCACCCCCTGCAGAAATTTGAGCAATAATATATAGGATAATATCCTTGGCTACCACACCGGGTAATAGTTCTCCTTCGATATTAATTCGCATTTGCTTGGGCTTGGTTTGCAGCAAACACTGAGCAGCAAATACCATTTCTACCTCACTGGTACCTATACCAAATGCAATGGTACCAAATGCTCCGTGGGTAGAAGTATGGCTGTCGCCACAAACAATCGTCATACCAGGTTGTGTTACGCCTAATTCAGGTCCAATCACATGCACAATCCCCTGGTTGGGATGGCCTAACCCATACAATTCAACCCCATGTTTTGCACAATTTTCTATCAGCTGTTGAACTTGCAAACGCGAGAGCTCATCTCGAATAGGAAGTTCCTGATGAAGGGTAGGTACATTATGATCGGCAGTAGCAACAATTTGCTTCGGCCGGAAAAGGGGTAACCTACGCTTTTCAATTCCGTTAAATGCTTGCGGACTGGTAACTTCATGAATAAAGTGCCGGTCGATGTAAAGTACGGAAGGACCATCATTCACTTCCTGAACGATGTGTTGATTCCAGATTTTATCAAATAATGTAGCAGCCATAGTATGTAAATTGGCTTATTGCCAATTATGGTAATTAAATAATTTATTGAGCTTGAACGGTTGCTTCTTTATACGCTTTCGCCATTTCATTGAGGTGTACTTCTTCTACTTCTTTTTGGCGGTCGGCCACCAGAAGAAAATTTTCATAAAGAATATCTATGTCGTCCCGGGTAAAATCATAGCCTAATTTTTGAAAACGATAGGCCAATGCGCTACGACCACTTCGCGCTGTTAGTACAATTTTACTTCCCGCAGCACCCACTTCTTCCGGACTAATGATTTCATAGGTTTGGGCGTTTTTCAGAAAGCCATCCTGGTGAATGCCAGACGAATGAGAAAAAGCGTTGGCACCCACAATGGCCTTATTCGGCTGAACAGGTACGCGCATGGTTTCGGATACTAATCTACTGATCGGGTTTAGCAGTTGGGTTTGAATATTTGTATACAGCCCCAAATCTTTGTGTTGCTTTAATACCATTACCACTTCTTCCAAAGAAGTATTTCCGGCACGTTCACCGAGGCCATTGATGGTACACTCGATTTGACGCGCTCCGCTAATTACACCGGCAATTGAGTTGGCCGTAGCCATACCAAGGTCGTTATGACAATGGCAGGAAAGGATCGCCCGGTCTATATTACTTACATGCTTCATCAGGTAAGCCATTTTCTCACCATATTGAGAAGGTAAACAGTAACCCGTTGTATCCGGAATATTAACCACGGTTGCACCGGCTGCAATTACCGCTTCTACTACCTGTGCTAGGTATTCGTTGTCGGTTCGGCCGGCATCTTCCGCAAAAAATTCTACATCATCGGTATAATTTCTCGCCCATTTAACAGCCTGTACAGCCCTGCGAATAATTTCTTCCCGAGTAGTGTTGAATTTACTTTTAATATGAAAATCAGATGTGCCAATTCCGGTATGAATCCGAGGCTTTTTAGCATATTTGAGGGCTTCCCCGGCAACTTCAATATCTTTTTGAACTGCCCGGGTTAGGCCACAAACGGTTGCATTCCGAATTATTTTAGAGATTTCAGTAACGGATTCAAAATCGCCCGGACTGGAAATAGGAAAACCTGCTTCAATCACATCAACACCCAATTCTTCTAACTGCAAGGCGAGTCGAAGTTTTTCTTTAGTATTCAACTTACATCCCGGTACCTGCTCGCCATCTCGAAGGGTAGTATCGAAAATAAAGATTTGCTTTTCCATAGTCATTGATTTTGAATATATGTTATATTTATTGCTAATATTTTCGACTTCCGTAAATGGGTAGCGGAAAATAAACGCGAAATAGCCGAATTTAGTACATAAAAAACCGATTCTGCAGGCAAAATATAGGCTATTTTACACCGGATAAACCCGGACAAATAGTCTGAAACCCTTGCTGGTATTGATTTTTTATCCAAGTAATATACGATGCCCAACCGTTCTGCCGATACCCTGTTTCAGTTGATTCAGTCCCTGGAAAGGTCTGAAAAACGGAATTTTAAGCTATATATTACCCGAAATTCGAGCAGTAGCGACTTAAAAGTAGTGCAGCTATTTGATGCCCTTGAGGGCATGAAGCAGTATGATGAGGAGCAATTATTGAAAAAAAATCCAGCCCTTCAAAAACAACAGCTATCGAATTTAAAAGCCCATTTATACCGGGAGATACTGGCCAGCCTTCGGATATTAAAGCAAGATGAGAACATAGATTTGCAAATTCATGAGCAATTAGATTTTGCCCGGCTTCTTTATAATAAAGGGCTCTATATGCAAAGTTTAAAATTGCTGGAAAAGGTAAAAGAACTTACCAAAAACAATAATCAGGTTACTTACTTACAACAGATTTTGTTTCTAGAGAAAAAAATAGAAACCCTGCACATTACCCGGAGTTTACAAAACCGCGCCGAGCAACTGAGTACCGAAGTAGCAGATGTAAACGAGCGAGTTCATCTGATTGGAGAGCTTTCTAATATTTCATTACAACTGTACAGTTGGTATATAAAAAATGGCCATGCCCGAAATGCAGAAGACCGAGAAGCTGTTGATATGTTTTTACAAAATGAAAGCATCACGCAGGCCCAAACAGATAAAGGGTTTTATGAGCGGCTCTACTTATATCAGTGCTTTTGCTGGCATTCATTTATTACCCAAAATTTTCTTGTTTATTACCGTTACTGCCAGAAATGGGTTGATTTGTTTGCAGCAGATGAAAAAATGATTGGCATTGAAACAGCTTCTTATATTAAGGGGCTGCATAATTTGCTGGGTGCACATTTTGATTTGAGAAATCACCAAAAGTTCAATGAAACCATTCGAGTTTTGGAAGACTTGATGCAATCACCTGTTATCCACCAAAACAGAAATAATCAAATTCAGACCTTCATCTATTTATATACATCCCGAATTAATAGTCATTTTATGACTGGCACTTTTACAGAAGGATTAGAGTTGGTGCCATATATAGAAGAGAAACTAAAAGAATATGAGCTTTTTTTAGACCGACACCGGGTGCTTGTATTTTACTATAAAATTGC
>CAIUKP010000033.1 GCA_903899675.1 uncultured Bacteroidota bacterium
AGGCCTGGGTGAACCTCGATCGCCTTGTCCGACACCATTTATTGCAAAAATTACCCAACTATACCATCATCAATTCAACCGGAATTTGGTAAGTTATAGAGTAAAATTATCTTCCGGCGCATCTGTGATTAGTAATTAGAATAAAATTTCTATTGATAATCAACCCTTTTTCTTGTTTAAAATCACTAAAATGGCAAATTGAAACAATCAAAATGCCGTATTTATACTAACTGATTTTATCTTTGCGTTTATAAACAGCCATGGAGTTATTGGCATCTAAAAAAACATTATATGAAAAAAACATTCATCCTTGCTCTCTTGCTTACAATTGTTAGCATTTCTTATGGCCAAAACACCCGTTTTCACATTTATTCAGGGTATGCTTTTGATGATGATATAGATTCTTACTACGATGCCAGCAACTATTATAAGGGCACTATTCGTGGCAATTTTATGTGGGGAGGTGGTATTGAGTTCATGCCACATAAGTATACTGGGTTTGAAGTAAGTTATTTAAGAATGGATACCGAAGCACCCATGACGTATTATAAAAATGGCGTTAAGAACAAGACTTTTGATATTGGCATTAATAATATTATGATAGGCGGTAACCGTTACTTTCCAACTGCCAGCAAAAAAGTTGAACCTTATGTAGGCGCTATGCTGGGTATGACAATCTTTAGCATTAAAAATTCAGATGCGGGTGGAAGTAAAACCGCTACTAAATTTGGCTACGGGGTTAAGATGGGTACTAATATTTATGTAACCGAGTCAGTAGGAATAAAATTACAGGCACAATTGATGTCGGTAGCCCAAGCAGTAGGTGGTGGTGCTTATTTTGGTACTGGTGGTGCTGGTGTTGGCCTTGCTTCTTACTCATCTATGTTACAAGTTGGCCTAGGTGGTGGATTGGTTTTCAAACTCTCACCAGCTAAGAAATAGTTTTATCTTTATTGATGCATTTATTTAATTCAGGCAGCAGTCTGAAAAAAAAATTACTTGTACCGTCTTCTGCCCGTTGGGTGAAGACGGTATTTTGTATTCTATGCGTTTGCAATAGTTCGTATGGTCAGGAAAGAGTAACCATACATGATTTGGGGGATGTAATTAAACAGGTGCTAAAGAAAAAAACAGATTCCAGTAAGCCAGCCAAAAAGCCGGGGATTCCTATATTGCCATCATTTGGATATAATCCGAGTTTAGGGTTTGTGATTGGGGCAAAATCAGTAATGAGTTTTCAATTAGGCACTGAAAAAACAACTACTGCTTCTGTTATTGGGGTAGAAGCATTGTATACCTCTAAAAAAATTATTACCCTGCAGGCTCGGCATAATGTTTTCTTGCCGGATAATCGACTCAATTTTCAGGGGAACTGGCAGGTTTCTCGATTTGGAATTGTTGATTTTGGAATTGGTTCGGGTAACGCACGAGACAGTAAAGACGAATTTAATTTAGATGAATTCCCACTAGAAAATTCGGATAGTTCTTTTCCGATAACCTTTAATTATATTCGACTTCAAGAGAAAGTGTATGTGAAAGTAGCCCCTCAATTTTTTATAGGAGGTGGTATTAATATCAATATGCATAGGCGCATAACCGATGAAAAACTTTCCCCCACCTTCAGTACTCCCCATTTTTTATATTCAGTAAGAAATGGATTTAGTTCAACAGACTATAACGCCAACGGTTTATTATTTTCTTTACAATATAACACCCGTGAACATCCCATTCGGTCTTATGGAGGGATGTATGCCGAACTTACTTTAGGTACAAACGCCAGTTGGATGGGAAGCTCACAGCGAGCCGTTCAACTTCAATATGAATTTAGAAAATACTGGAGTTTAAGTAAACAACGTCCGGATAAAGTATTGGCATTTTGGCACTGGGGCTCGTATATGGTAAGCGGTAAAGTTCCCTATCTTGATTTGCCAGGAACCGGTTCAGACGCCTATTACCGGATGGGGAGAGGCTACACCATTGGAAGAGTAAAAGGCCCCTCCTACGCTTTTTTTGAAACCGAATATAGATTTCCCATAACTGCCAATCACTTATTGAGCGGGGTTTGTTTTGTTAATATGCAAACTGCCTCCGACGATTTGGGCAAAAAAATATTTCAGTTCTGGGAACCGGCTGTTGGAACAGGCTTACGCATTCTATTTCAAAAGCAAAGCCGCAGCACGATCTGTATCGATTATGCAAAGGGTAGAGGATCTAGTGGAATATTTTTTGGTTTAAACGAGGCTTTTTGATAGCAGCCATCCATTTCGATTTACTTTTTTAAATCGAGTAATCCCTTACCGTTTCGTTTCATTACCTTAATAGTATTTGATAAATTTCCCGATAAATATTCTATTTGATCTGCTCGAACCAGGGTAATTTCACCAGTATTATATTTAGGGGGTTCGGGATAAAAAATAGTAGCCCATTCTCCCTTGATTTCTACCAATATGGCCGGCCGAAAATGTTCATTGTCTTTCACTAAAATGGGTTGTGCTTTTTCCTCCAATTCACTCCCCAATTTTTCACCGGTAGTTGTTTTTAGCAAGGCATATCCTGGCATAAAAGTGAGCACATGATTCTCTAATGCATTTACCCATTTTCTAAATAAACTTACCCGAACGAGCAGTCCACCAATGAAGAAAATGGTCAACATAATTAGAATGGTGATTAATATCCGTAACCTAAATAACCCAACCTGTTCGGGAATATGTTGGATGATGGGAACGAGTAATTTCTCTACCTGCATATATACCCTGCCTAAAATTACCAACGTTACGGTAACAGGCAATAAAAAAAGAATTCCTGCTGCGATGGTGGTTCTGATAAATTTCATGGGTTGTATTTATTTCATTGCAAACTATTTCATCCTATCCATACTCTAAACGGGTACTTTGTATGAATTGATAAATTGAAACATACTCCCAATGTTACAACCGGTATTGGATTATCGCTGATAAGTATTGGTAACTGATTGTCCGCTGGTATCTGTTAGGGTGTAAGTAAATTTATTGGATGCATCCCAACTGTAGGCTACAGATCCAAACTTGGTCCCTATTTTATAGGTGAGTAGATACGCATTGGTTCCGCTGGAAACAAAATTGGTGATGGATGCCCCATTTAGTGGGTTGGTGGCAGGCCGTGCACCCTTGGCAAAAGCCTGCGGCAAAATTTGATTTTCAGGCGCCGGTGTACTCGGGTCGAGGGTTACTTTTCCCCGCATAGCTCCTACCACATAAGGGTAAGTGGTTGTGCCATGGTAGTGGTATTGAGTTGTATTCCAGGGGTGCCCATGGCAAGTGTCTAAACTGGTGAGGGTAGTTCCATCGGGTTCTTTTTCACCATAAACCGGAAATCCATCCAGCGCATAGGCAATAGGTAAATTACCCGTAACCGTTGCTAAATGTAGCGGAGCGGCATGGTAGTGATAGTCATCTGCCTTTCCACAATGTCCTCCCCAATTATCCAGTTCCCCAATTTTATACGAATCTTCCCCCCGGTTATTCAAGGCATTAAATATAGGAATCCCATTAACAGCCAGAGCAACTGCCCCCTTCATAAAATTTGATTTGGTACTTAAAGGCACTGCAGCCATAACAGGTTGTAGCGGAATTGACCAGCTATTGGTACCCGTATAATTCTGTGGAATAGGAACCTGCTGTTGCCAGCTGGTTATGCCAACCATCATATTGTGATTGGGAAATCCTGTAGCGCTCACATAATAATAAGTATTATCGAAATTAGTATTCACAGAAGGCTTAAAAGCAGCAAATACTGAATCCATAAAGCCGGTTCTTGTTTTGGGAACAACTATACTGGTGCCCGTGGTAGTATTGTTCGGGTTGGAATCAGCCGTTTTTTTACACGAAAAAAAGATAACGAGCGCACCCGTAATCCAATAAGAAGTGCGCCGATAATTCGGTGGTAATAATTGAAACTGTTGGTTGCTTTTTTTGAGCATAAACAAAATACCCAAAATGAGTAGGCATAGCAGAAGTGGGATAGGGGTAAAATAATAGCCGCTTTCAGTTGCAGTTGCAAAAAATATCGGCGTACGGTTGATGGCTTCTGTTCGGCTGATTTTGCTTTGTAATAGCAGTTGATCCTGTTTGGAAAATGATTCCATTGGCAAAGAAATCAGCTTTCCGTTTTCCCATTCCAATATTATCCGGTTATTCTCATAAGCCGAAAAGTTACCTAATACCTGTTCTCCGTTCTGTAATCTCCAAGTATTAAATACGGTTCCATCACCCGAATGGTAATGCCCTCCCTCATGGGCAGTAATACTGGGAAGGATTCCTATGATTAGGAGAAGGGCAGCTACTATTTTTCTTAAAAACATACAGGTCGGTTTATCCTATTAGATACCAAAACAGATCAATTCCTTTATTTTTTTTGTTAATTATTTTACAACCTGAATTACTTCCTGATTCATCTTTTTGAGTCGAGCACTGTCTAATTTAATTATTTTCCGGTCGTAGGTCATTAATCCATTGATTTCAGTTTCTACATCGGTTGTTTGGGTATAAACGGCCGCTGAGTAGCCAAATGGAATTAGTTTCTTTAATTTTTCTGCCAA
>CAIUKP010000034.1 GCA_903899675.1 uncultured Bacteroidota bacterium
CCCAGTTTAGGAATTTTAAAGGTTTTATCAAATTGCTTATCCGCAAATCGTCCAATGAAAAGGGTTTCGCCATTTTCATCTAAAATCTGCACCAGGAAAGTATTTCCTGCAGGGTTGCTGTAATGCATATTGAACGCGTGCTGTTCATTTTTATCTATACCAGCATACTTAATTTCAACCGGCGCAGCTACTTTAGTTACACCCGTTGTTTCATGTGCCTGTGCTGATAAAAAAAGGCAGGCGGCCAACAGATTTCCCGTAAAAAATCTTTTTGCAAAAGTGATTACATTGTTTTTTTTCATGTCTTTAATTTTTTATTATAAAATAATCCGTTGCATAGCACACTGCGTCCGGACACAGGGGTATTGCTACGCTCTAGAGTGGTAAACGTTGTTGCAGAAAGCAAAATCATTCAGCCAGAAAGCATCGTGACTACTCTCAAAAAAAACAAGCATCGTATTTAGCAGGCAAAAGAATATGGGGAAGAATTCCCCTGACTTTGGCAAAGTCATTTACCGAAAATCGGCAGATACAATTAATACACTAAAACAAAGAAGGTAACCCAGCTACCTGATTTTTTTATCAGGCAATTGGTTTATTTAAGGAACTCCACAGCAAGTCTTTCAGTTCAATAAGTCCGGTTTGTGTGGCAGAAGAAATAAAAATATGTGGAATATAATCAGGTAATTCTTTTTCAATGGCAGCTTTCAGTTCATCATCCAGCATATCACTTTTACTGATGGCGATGATAAAATCTTTTTGCAGCATTTCGGGATTATATTTTTCAAGTTCCCCTACTAATATTTCAAATTCTTTTTTATGGTCAGCACTATCCGCTGGAATTAGAAATAGCAACAAGGCATTTCGTTCGATGTGGCGCAAGAAGCGGTGACCCAATCCTTTTCCTTCGGCAGCCCCTTCAATAATTCCGGGTAGGTCGGCAATGCAAAACGATTTTCGGTCGCGGTATTCAACCATGCCTAATTGTGGAATGAGGGTTGTAAATGCGTAATTAGCAATTTTGGGTTTGGCAGCGGTAAGCACACTCAGTAGTGTTGACTTTCCTGCGTTTGGAAATCCAACCAGACCTACGTCTGCCAACACTTTCAGTTCAATAATTTTCCAGCCTTCCACGCCCGGTTCGCCGGGTTGGGAGTATTCGGGCACCTGATTGGTGGGGGTAGCGAAATGACTGTTTCCCCATCCACCACGGCCTCCTTTCATCCAAATAATTTCTTGGCCATCTTCCAGTATTTCAGCCTCTTGTTCTCCGGTTTCTTCATTTCTAGCAACGGTGCCAAGGGGCACTTCTATAATGATATCTTTTCCATCGTGACCAGTACAATTGTTTTTACTGCCATTTTCGCCATCGTCGGCCAGTACATTTTTAAAGTAGCGTAGGTGTAGGAGCGTCCAGAGTTGGGTGCTGCCTCTAAGGATAATATGCCCGCCCCTGCCGCCATCTCCGCCGTCGGGGCCTCCCTTGGCGGTAAGCTTGTTGCGCATAAAATGGCGTACCCCTGCACCTCCGTGTCCGCTGCGGGCAAAAATGCGGATATAGTCAATAAAATTATTTCTTTCCGACACAATTAAAATATAAGCTACAAAGGTACAACAAGTGTGGTCTATGCACCTTTTTATTCGGTAGGGGGGTGGGTAGGATGGGGTTTTCCGGTTTTATAGCAGGTGCCCTTAAAAACGGCAATTAGTTGCTGTTGTTGGTTGGTAATTTCAACTAGGTACAATCCGGTTTTACGGGTTTCTGAAAGGCGGCGGGCTTCGGCAATCAATACATCGCCCTTGTAGGCGGGGTGTGGGAATGAAATTGAAACATCTAGTGCAACCGTAATGGTACCTTCTCCGTTAGATGCGTACCCGAAGGCGGTGTCTGCCATGGCAAAAGTTACACCGCCATGGGCAATTCCGAATCCATTCATCATCTCATCCCTAACTACCATAGAAATACGACTGAACCCGGGCTCAATTTTCAACAACTGCACTTGTAACCAACTGCTGAAGGGATCTATATGAGCCAGTGCCCGAATATTGTTTTCTGCAGTAAGAGGCGTTGAGTTTTCCATACAAAGGATTCAATGTTTAATTAATAAGCAGCAAGTTATGAATATTTCGGGGTGTTGATGGGAGAAGCAGCGGTTCCATTTGG
Source organism: uncultured Bacteroidota bacterium (assembly GCA_903899675.1). Classification (GTDB taxonomy): domain Bacteria; phylum Bacteroidota; class Bacteroidia; order Chitinophagales; family Chitinophagaceae; genus Sediminibacterium. The sequence continues at coordinate 2,165 of CAIUKP010000034.1, forward strand.
TATTTTTTTGGTAACTTGTTTTCATGAAAAGATTGTCGATTGTTTGGTTAGCTTGCTGTTGGTATGGGCAGGCATTGACACAACCCGTGAATCGACCTTTTGAAAAAGAAGTAGCGGCATTTGCTCATCAAGACAGTTTACATCCACCACCAAGGAAACCTATTTTACTAATTGGCAGTTCTTCGTTTACCAAGTGGACGGATGTGCAGCAATATTTTCTTGGATATGAAATTCTTAACCGGGGTTTTGGAGGATCTTCCTTGGAAGACCTAATCTATTATGCGCCACAGGTACTATTGGCCTATACGCCCCGGCAGATAATTGTGTATTGTGGAGAGAACGATTTGGCAGCTAGTCCCCAACCCACCACCAAACAGGTGTTAAAGCGCTTTAAACAGCTCTATAATCTAATTCGGAACCAATGGCCTTCAGTTCCGATTATATATATTTCTATTAAGCCCAGTCCGGCCCGCTGGCTGTTGGAAAGTAGTTTTGTGGAAGCAAATGAACGTATCAAAGGCTACATACAAAAACAAAAGAATATCCGATTTTTGGATGTGCATACTGCGATGTTAACAACGGCGGGCGAAACTCGCCCTGAGCTCTATATTGGCGACCGGTTGCATATGAATGAGAAGGGCTATGAAATTTGGAAAAGCCTGCTTTCCCCCCTCTTATTGCCGTCGAATAGTGTGGAGAACCCCGAAAGCCTCCAATAAAAGATTTTGCACACCAAAATGCAGCAGCAGTAAGGATTTACACTTCTTTTCAACAAGGGGTGAATAAATCGTTTACAAAAAATTCATATACAATTGTAACGTTGTAGAGTAATTACTGGTGATTCAAAAAAGCTGGTTACTGAAGTGGTTCTCTTCTGCCCCCCTACCCGCCCCAAAAATTGTCGTTAATTACCGAATTCGGATAGCAAATGAATGTCTGCATTTACTGCATGCATCGTTTTCTCCTTCCGGATTTTTTTGACCCTTTAAATGAATGATAACTATGGAAAACCAATCAGAATTGTTGTTGAGAGAAAACAAAGATCGTTTTGTAATTCTGCCGATTAATTATCCTAAAATTTGGGAAGCCTATAAAAAACACGAAGCCAGTTTTTGGACGGCAGAAGAAATTGATTTGGGGAGTGATATGAAGGACTGGAATGCGTTGAATGATGGGGAGCGTCATTTTGTTTCTCATGTACTTGCTTTTTTTGCGGCAAGCGATGGAATTGTAAATGAAAATCTTGCGGTAAACTTCATGAGTGAAGTACAATTGCCAGAAGCTCGCTGTTTTTATGGTTTTCAGATTATGATGGAGAACATTCACTCCGAAACTTATGCGTTATTAATTGATACTTATATCAAAGACCCGCAAGAAAAGAACCGTCTATTTCATGCAATCGATACCATTCCTGCAGTTAAGCGGAAAGCTGAATGGGCACTTCGCTGGATCGAAAATGGCAATTTTGCCGAAAGACTGGTAGCGTTTGCCGCGGTGGAGGGAATTTTCTTTAGTGGTAGCTTTTGCTCTATTTTTTGGCTGAAGAAAAGAGGCCTGATGCCTGGCTTAACCTTTAGTAACGAATTGATTAGCAGAGACGAAGGATTACACTGTGAATTTGCCTGTCTTTTATATGGCATGTTAAACAATAAATTGACCCAAGAAGCAGTTTATACTATTATCAGAGATGCCGTAGCCATCGAGAAAGAATTCATTACCGATGCTCTTCCGGTAGCCCTGATTGGGATGAATGCCAAACTGATGCAGCAATACATCGAGTTTGTAGCCGACAGGTGGTTGTCGGAGCTAGGATATCCCAAAATTTACAACACCACCAATCCCTTTGATTTCATGGAAATGATTTCATTGGAAGGAAAAACCAACTTTTTCGAAAAAAGAGTAGGCGATTATCAAAAGGCAGGCGTTATGGCAGGCAATCGCGAATCGCAAACCTTTTCACTAGAAGAAGATTTTTAACAGTAGAGAGAACAATATCTTATCATAATTAATATAGCAGTGGCATGGAGGTTATAAAAAGGAACAATAGAAGAGAGAGTGTAAAATTCGACAAGATTACAGCTCGCATCGAGAAATTATGTTATGGTCTCGATCGTCGTTTTGTTAATGCAGTAGATGTAGCGAAAAAAGTAATTGAAGGGTTGTACGATGGCGTACC
>CAIUKP010000035.1 GCA_903899675.1 uncultured Bacteroidota bacterium
AAATTCCTTTTACCAGTGTATCATTTTTTGCAGCCTTAATCATGCGTACCATATCATACAAAGAAGGAATGTCGTTTTCCGTTTTGTTCATAAAAGCAGAAAAAGGATCATCCTTACTTTGCTCTGGAAAATTAGTTGAAAGGTCTAGCACCAAAACTGCCTTAGCATCGATGGTAGTTTTGTCGTCTGACGATGCCATGGCAACAATCCCAATCAGCAGAAAAAATCCCATCACGGTAAAAATGATGAGCGCCAACAAAGAGGCAAAGAAAATCTTAAAGAAACTTTTCATGTTGTTGAAATAATTATAAAAATAGTATCTACCGATACACTATACAAGTAAAGGTACCGTAACCCATCCAACCTACCCCATAAATTACTTACTTTCGAGCGAATTTCGGGTAAAAATGGTTAGCTGGCTTCTGAGTTGTGAAAGTACAGGACTAAGTTGCCCAAATAAATATAAATTATATGAATCGTGCCTATTTACTGATAGGTGGTAATACCAAAGATCCGCTTAAACAGCTGTATCGGGCCGAACGGCTGATTGCAGAACGCTGTGGCGAGCTCCTGCTGATGAGCCGTATTTACCGAACTGCTGCCTGGGGCCCTATTCCGCAGGCCGATTTTTTCAACAGGGCGCTGTTGGTGGCCACTTCACTATCTGCCACCCAATTATTGCACACCCTTCTGCAAATTGAAACAGAAATGGGAAGAATTCGTATAGAAAAAATGGGGCCACGCCTAATAGATATCGACATCTTGCTATTAGATGATGTGCAAGTTGAAAATCCGGAACTTATCATCCCCCATCCCCTACTGGCAGCCCGAAGATTTGCTCTGCAACCCCTTTCCGAAATTGCCCCTTATTTGCTGCATCCGGTATTGGGCAAAACCATCGAAACCCTACTGAATGAATGTGCCGACTCGGGAGATGTGCAAAAAAAATAAGGTAAGCAAAGGGATTGCTAATTAATTTTACCGGATTGCATGAAACATCATTTTATTACAGTTGAAGGAAATATCGGTGCAGGAAAAACTACCCTGAGTCATTTACTGGCCAAACATTACAATGCCCGACTGGTATTGGAAGAATTTGCCGACAACCCTTTTCTCGCCAAATTTTATGAGCAGCCGCAACAATATGCTTTTCCGGTTGAGTTATTTTTTATGGCAGAGCGATATAAGCAGTTGAAAGATATGGTGCATAGCAAAGACCTGTTTCAAAGTATTACTGTGTCTGATTATCTGTTTACCAAGTGCCTCCTGTTTGCCAAAGTAAATCTTCCCGAAGAAGAATTTCGGCTATATCAGAAGTTGTTTGATATTATTCATCAGCAACTGGTATTTCCCGACATCATTATTTACTTACATGCTCCAGTTCAAAAATTGCAACAGAATATACGTAAAAGAAATCGTTCCTACGAATTGAATATCCCCGACGAATACCTGTTTAGTTTGCAGGAAACCTATACCAGTTATATCAAACAACACAATATCACCACCATTTTTATAGATGCCAGCAATGCCGATTTTTTGGGTGATCCCCGGCACTTGCAGGTAGTGATTGATGCATTGGAAAAAGATATAGAGAGGGGACAACATTATTTTAGTTTGCCGGAATAGGAGATTTGTGCTGAATGAATAATTTTAAAACATACCCATGACCAAACAGGGAAACGATCCCATTGCAGCCCTTCGCATCAAAGAGTTTAAACACCTGATGATTGGAAGGTTTTTATTCATCATGGGTTTACGGATGATGGGCACCCTGGTATGCTGGTGGATTTACGAATTAACCAACGACCCATTCGCCATTGGCCTGATTGGATTGGCAGAAGTTATTCCAGCAGTTTCCCTATCGCTTTATGCGGGCCATATTATCGACATCAGTGAAAAGCGATCGCTGTTATTACGCGGGGTAGTTGCCTATTTATTGTGTGCCATTGTGCTTACCGCCTTATCAACCCGATACTCCTATCAACAGCTGAGTGAGAACAGCATTGCCTTTTGTATTTATGTGGTGATTTTTTTCACCGGCATCTTCCGTTCCTTTACCGGCCCTTCTTTCGGTACGATGATTGGTAGTATTATTCCCAAAGAATTACTTGCGAATGCAACCACCTGGAATCAGGGTATTTGGTTGTCGGCCTCGGTGATCGGCCATGCCCTAGTAGGTTTTTTAATTGTAGGATTAGGCAATACCGGCGCTTTAGTCATCATCTGTTCATTGGTAATCACGGGACTCGCCTATCTCTTTCAACTAAAATTGAAACCACCCCTCAACGAAAAAGGAGAAAAGAAAACCCTAGAAAGTGTGAAAGAAGGATTGCGTTTTGTTTTTTCTACCAAGGAAGTACTCGGTGCCCTCTCCCTCGATTTATTCGCTGTATTATTTGGTGGTGCAGTTGCTATGATTCCTGTTTTTGCGAAAGATATTTTAAAGACTGGTCCTGTTGGCTTTGGCTGGCTGAATGCCGCAGCAGATATAGGTTCTATTTTGGTTGTAATAGGATTAACTATGTTCCCCCTAAAAAAACAACAAGGTAAAAAATTACTTTTTGCCGTAGGTGGATTTGGTATTTGCATTATTCTGTTCGGTATCTCCCAATTGTATTGGCTTTCGTTTACCGTATTGTTATTAAGTGGGTTGCTGGATGGTATAAGCATGGTAATTCGTGGAACAATTTTACAACTCAAAACACCCGATCACATGCGGGGCAGGGTAATGAGCGTGAACTCTATGTTCATCAACAGCAGCAACGAACTCGGACAATTTGAAAGTGGTGTAGCTTCTAAATTGATGGGGGTAGTGCCTTCAGTGGTGTTTGGGGGCAGTATGACTTTACTGGTAGTTGTAATCACCTGGTTAAAAGCACCCAGTTTGCGAAAGATGGAATATTAGCAGGGCTTAGGGAAGCTGTTGTTGCAATTTTTCCAATACAAAATAAACGGCGGGACAAAACTCACTGTTTTTGAGTGTAATGGCGGGACGCTTGAATAGAACGTCTTCATCCGTGTAAGGAAATCGGCGACAATCTGAGGGGCGCTCTTCGTAAATGTTACAGGCATTGTTTTCGCCTAAAAAGGGACAAGGTGTAGATCGCAACACATAATCGCCCTCGGTATCCAACATCAGGTATTCATCAATAAAAGCACCTTCCTTCATGCGCAGGTATTTGCTGATGCGTTTGATATCGGGTGTTTTAAAGCGGGGAGAATAATTTTTACAACAGCCGGCACAGGATAAACAAGATACTTTTTCAAATGCCGCTTCGTGTAAATCGGGCAATAAGCGGAGGATATCGTTGCGGTTCCCTTTTTGCAAGAGGCGCTGATACGATTTACGGTGATCTGCACTCTTTTTTTGCCAGTTATCGAAAGAAATTTCCTCCATAAAAATTGTAATACCCTAAAAGTAAGGGAAAGCTGGTAACCCGGTGGCCGAAGAATGTTGGTCCTGGTA
>CAIUKP010000036.1 GCA_903899675.1 uncultured Bacteroidota bacterium
ATTTGAACCTCTCCACTGGGGTTGAGCTGATTTATCACAGTCCCTATCAGCGGGATAATTATTCGCCCTTTCTGGGACAGTTTTTTGTGCAAAGTAGTCAAACCTTCTCTAACCGCCCAGATATCAACTTTTTCACCCATTTCCGAATCCGAAGTTTCAAGGGATTTTTTCGGGTAGAGAATCTCAATACCCTGGCTATCAATAACGGATTTAAGTTTAAGGAGCTCAGTAAAATGGCGCCGCATTATCCCAATGTGGGTTTGTGGCTCCGTTTTGGCATCTGGTGGAGCTTTGTAAATTAACAGCACATTATTGGGTTGTAGGGTGCATTTGTAAAAAAATGGGTACCTTTGTAGTGTTATGAAGCGTCTATTTGCTCTTATATTGAGTTTCAGTTTTATCGCTGCCAGCAGCGGTGCTTCTGTTAATATTCACTATTGCAGGGGCAAAGTAAGTTCCGTTTCCTGGTCAATTTTACCCACAGCATCTTGCAAGTGTGGTAAAAAAACGATGAAGGGCTGTTGCAAAACAGAAACCCGTTTGGTTAAGTTAAGCGATAATGCCAAACAACCAGAATTTACTGCTGCTCATTCGATGCCAGTGGTTGAAGCTGCACCTGTAATCACCTTTTTTGTTCCGCAGCCCTTAGTAACTGATTTAACGGTTACTACTTTTTCCGCTTCCCCCCCGGGATCGGAACGAATTTCTGTATTCCTTCGCAACCGCGTTTTTCGCCTGTAGGATACTTTTTTGTTCCCAAGCCTTATGTATTAGACTATCCACTTAGATAGTCAGTAGTATTTACATTTATTTATTTCAACTTTCATTTAAAACAAATTTGTATGAAAACTTTGTATGCATTATTAGCTATTAGCTTTTTATTGTTTGCCGGCACTGCCATTGCACAAACCGGAAAGGGAGCTCAAAAGTCTGAAACCATTAAAGTATGGGGAAACTGTGGAATGTGTAAAAAGAACATCGAAACAGCCGCCAAAGAAGCTGGAGCAACGTCTGCTGCCTGGGATAAAACCACCAAAATGCTAGCAGTAAAATATTCGACTGATCAAACCAGTTCACTGAAAATTCAGGAAAAAATTGCCGCCGCTGGTTACGATACCCGCGATTTACTGGGCAACGATGAAGCCTATAAAAATCTGGAAGAATGTTGCCAGTACAAGCGCAAAGCCGCTCCAGCAAAAGCTGGTGAGCAAGCCATGCAAAAAGCCTGCTGCAGCAAAGAAAATATGGCTAAAGCAGATTGTATGAAGGGGTCTGCTGACTGCTGTAAAAATTGTACGGCTACCACTAGCAAAAAAGATTGCAGCGATTGTTGCGCAAAATAAACCACTACCGGCTCTGCCCACTATTCAAGGGTAGAGCCGGTTATTAAATTTTTTACTATGAAGTTCGTCTATACTTGTTTACTCCTGCTGATGGTTAGTTTATCTGCATCAGCCCAAATTACTTCCGGTAAATTACAGGCATCGGGATTAACCTGCGCCATGTGTTCTAAAGCCGTGTACAATGCGCTCATTGCCGTTCCTTATGTAGAAAAGGTACAACCCGATATTCAGCAGTCAACTTACCAGATAACTTTTAAACCCGATGTTGCCGTTGATCCCGATCTATTGGCACGTGCTGTTACCGATGCTGGATTTTCGGTAGCCAAGCTGCAGTTAACCGGACAGTTTCCGGAAACCGCAGTAGGGAAAGACACACATGTTACGCTTTACAATCAGGTATATCATTTTGTAAATGTAAATGCACAGGTGTTGAAAGGAAAACAAACGATTACCATGTTAGACAAGTCATTTCTACTGCCCAAGGAGCATAAAAAATATGCACAGTATACGAAAATGGCTTGTTATAATACAGGAACAAGACAGTCTTGTTGTCCACCTGCAGGTGCGGCGCAATCTGCACGGGTGTATCATGTAACCTTGTAAAATCGTTATAAACACAGGCAATATGAAAAAATTATTTGTATGCTGGGTAATTATAGGCAGCCTAAATGCGCATGCGCAGGAGTTATATGTATTCTCCGAGCCAGCCAGTAATATGCCTGCACATTCTGTGGGGATTCGGCAGCAGATCAAACTCGTTAAAGGCATCACAAACAATGACGGCGGAACCCGCAGTACCACGGAAGTAATGTTTGGGGCCACTAAAAACTGGATGCTGCATACTGCCATCACGTTTTCTGATATGTATAGCCCTTACCTGCGAGCCGAATCTTTTCGGGTGTATGGTAAATACCGATTTTTTTCTCATGATGCCTTGTATCATCATCTTCGAATGGCAGTTTTTGGTGAAGCATCCTACAGTGGTAATGATAAGATGTATGATGAATTGAGCATAGATGGAGATTTGGCAGGCCTACAGTCAGGATTGATTGTTACCCAACTGCTGCATAAGTTGGCCATCTCAGCTACCGGAAGTTATGTAATTACCCCATATGGAGAAAATGATCATTCTGGCCCATCTACTCTTATGCATGCATTTTCCTATTCTGTTTCTGCCGGGTATTTGTTGTTTCCACTAAAATACACTAGCTATGAGCAAACGAATGTGAATCTTTATTGCGAATTGCTTGGGCAGCGTTACTTCTCCCGCTCACTCTATTACGTGGATCTGGCTCCCGCTTTGCAATTTATTTTCAATAGTCAAACCAAGTTAAATCTCGGATACCGCTATCAAATCAACGGAAACATGCGCCGAATGGGAACAGAGGGGTGGCTACTGGGTATGGAGTGGTTGTTTTTGCGCAAACCTAAGCCGTACGTTTCGAAGTAATGGCCTCTTGCTGCTCTTGTTATTTGTCCCTCGCTTAGTCACCGCGAATGAAATGAGTGGGACTGAGCGCTTTGAAATGTAGGCTCCCCATTTTTAGTACACCATAAAAGTAGAATAATTTATCATTATAATTCTATTTCTTCAACCGGTTGTAAGTAGTTTATCGGAAGCGTAGCCGGGTCGTAACTATGCCCAAC
>CAIUKP010000037.1 GCA_903899675.1 uncultured Bacteroidota bacterium
GGCACTATTTAGTGGAGACAAATACAAATAATTTACTCCCTGCGGCTTATAAGCTCCAATTTCAATTGGGTTACTTAAAGATTTGTAAAATACACCCAACAAAATTTGATCGGCATTTCCAGAATAATATTCATAGCGCAAATCTAAATTGTCGGAGGTAGTATGTTTAAGGTTTTGAGGATTACCCACTTCTTTAAAAAATTCGCCGTCAACTCCATCCGGAACCATTTCAGCAAAACCAGGTCTGGCCAATGCTGCATAGTAAGCAAGTCGAATATTTTGATTACGGGTTAATTTATATTTCAATTGCAAGCTGGGTAGATAATCGGTATACTTAATTTTTCCATAATTAGAACCTAGGAAGTCGAAGCCTAAGTTGGTATTATATTGTTGATTGGTATTCTCAACACGAATTCCGCCTATAGCTTCTAATTTATTATGGTTGAGTCTGAATTGGAAATAACCTGCCAATATATCCTCCTTAAAAGAATAATTATTACCACTCCGGCTAGGGGTACCATCAGCAGGATTGGAAAAAGTAAAATTGGCATTGTTGATATTGGTATACACTTGCGTACCCACTGGGTTTAAAGAATAAGAAGCATAATAATTATCACGCTTTTTATCTCTTATCATTCCACCAACCTTAATTTCAAATTCCTTAGAAATCTGATTCGTGTAGTTGATATAACCAGAAATGTCTTTATCATTATTATGAATCCACAACCGATTCATTTTTTGTAAAACATCCTTAGCCACAGAAGTAGTAATGATTGGATATTGATGTATGAATTGCGATTGATCGGGTAAATGATTATTGGCAATTGAATAAGCAGCCGTCCAATCTAATTTACTAGTTTTTGTAATTTGATGGTTACCAATCAGGGTAGTATTATTGATGGTTTGATATTGCCATTGACTTCTCTGCCAGTTATCAACCACAGAATTAAGCGTTACGGTATCCCAAACAATACGAGTTTGGCGATCATCTAAATGAACAAAAGTATTAGATAATACAAGTTTATTCTTGCTGTTTATCTGATAGTCTACTTTGGCAGTTAAACCAGTTCGAATACTTTGTGTAGAGTAGTTTCTAAGCTGTAGTTCTGCAAAAATGGGGATATTATTGAAACCAGGCTGAGAGTTGGGCAAGAAGAAATTCGAAACACTTCTTCTATAAATATTCTGATAGCTGCCCGATATAATAAAACCGATTTTTTTATTCGCTCCTACTCTATTACCAACTGTTAGTCCCAAAGTAGTACTAGCAGGTTTATTCAGCAAATTATAATTCATATTGTCTACAGCAAAATCTTTGGAGGTAGCCTGATAAGTGGCTCCATTTTTTTCTGCAGGCGATAACTTACTCATCGCAGAGGTATTGAACTTATAAAAGCTACCATCATTTAATGAAGTGTTATATCCAATAGCCGTATTTGCCTGTACTAATAATTTTGAAGGAGCATCTCTCATCACCAGATTAATCGTTCCCCCAATGGCATCTCCTTCCATAGAAGGTACTAAACTTTTACTAACCTCCAACCGCTCCAATAATTCCGAAGGAAAAAGATCAAGCGGGATAAAACGGTTTTTGTTATCAGGACTCGGTATTTTAATACCATTTACCAGCGTATTGATATACCTTTTATCCATACCGCGAATAATTGGATATCGACCCTCTCCTGTGTTACTTTTTTCAATAGTAACGCCACTCACACGCTGTAAGGCGTTGGCAACTGTAATATCAGGTAGTAATTGTATGGTTTTTGATGATAATACGTTAATAATAGGATCCGCCATTTTTTCAAGTCTTCTAGCACCTTTATCATCATCTTGGTATAACCTTGATGAAACTGTTACGGAGGCTAATTCATTACTTTCCGACTCTGCTGATAATGATAGAGAAATGGCTTCCTTATCATCTTTCAATGTAATGGATTTTAATACCGTTTTGTATCCGGTATAATTTACTACTAATTGGTAGGTACCTGCTGGCACATTGGTAATAGTAAAAGTACCATCCAATCGAACAATTGCCTTAAATTGGGTATTTTTAACAGTAACGGTAGCACCAACTAAGGGTTCACCAGTATTGCTATCCACTAATTTACCAGAAATAGTAGCTGCCTGTACACTGGCAGAAATCAGTAAGAAAAGAATTAATAAATAATTCTTAAACCGAGGAAACTTAAATAGATACATTCAACTTTTTGAGACGAATGTATAAGTATTCTGATTATAAATTAATGCTATAATCAACAGTTCACAAGAGATAACTATTTGATGTTTTTTTGTTAACAATTAATTTATATTATAAGAATTATCTATGTAAAAAATAAAAAGTTGGGTATAATTATATTTACACCTTTTAGGTTATCCCGCTTTTAATAAGCCCTATTGTAATGAAAAGAAAGTGACGAAGTATTCCCTACAGCAGAATCAATTTATGCCCCAATAGCCCGCAGCTGATTTTGTTTTATAACAATTAGAACTATTTCAACCAGCTGATAAATTTTATTAAAATAAGTTTGCATGCATAAATTCATTGCTAAGAAATTGGGTTATCAATACTATTCAAATTTAATTTAGAAACTCATGAAAAACGAACTGATTAAATGGCTAGCTCAATCTATTTTCGGTTTACTATTAACAGGAGCCGGTTTATCTATTAGCATAGAAGCAGGCTTACAAAAATTACAAGGATTGCCTTGGTTTTGGTTGGGCACTTTTGGATTAATAATATTTCAAGCTGGATTATGTGTCTTGGTTGATTCCTTAGTTGCCAAGATGAGGGTTAGGAAGATATTGTAAAATGCAAATTATTCTTAATGCTTATTAATAAAACTTAACTGTGTATATTAAGCTCAAAAGGAAATTTGATTTTTCTTATTCCTTTAATTTCTACCAGCATTATGCTGTAACAACCGAATACCGAAATTCTGACAGCTTCTAGTATAGTACTTATCCAACGATGCTGAATAAATGATATAAACACTAAAATTCATAAAAAAAGCCCCGTCAGGGGCTTTAAAGTGTGGAGAGTATCGGGGTCGAACCGACGACCTCCCCGATGCATCGGGGCGCTCTAGCCAACTGAGCTAA
>CAIUKP010000038.1 GCA_903899675.1 uncultured Bacteroidota bacterium
ACCTTGAATCCTTTCCAGTGTTTTCTTTTCACCGCATAAGCTCAAGAAAGCTTCTCTTTCCAGATCCAGTAAATATTGTTCAGATACCAAGGTTTGTTCACTTAAATCTCCGCCACAAAGTACGTAGGCTAATTTACGGGCAACCACTGCATCGTGGTCGGAGGCATATTTACCTCTCCACATTCCATTGATACCTGCCAATAATGCGCCCAGTGCCTGACGCCCCAATACTTTTATATCGGTTCGTTGCATCGGCATCACATAACCAGCTGAGGATATTTCTAATACTTCTTTTTTCGCTTCCGCAATGCGGCGACCAATATTCATGATCACCTTATCTTTTCCGTTCCTCAAAATGCCCATACCATACGCTTCGTGGGCTGATGTTGCAACTTTGGCAGTTGCGATAGAGAAAAATCTTCCTTTGAGTGTATTGGTTTCTGGCTCATCGGCATGTAATTCATCACTGGCACGTAAAGCAAATTCTTTGGTGCCTCCACCACCCGGTATCAGTCCTACGCCCATTTCTACCAGTCCTATGTAAGTTTCTGCAGCCGCGCAAATAGCATCTGCATGCATATTCATTTCACATCCGCCTCCTAGGGTTAGTCCATGCGGAGCCGTTACTACCGGAACCGATGAATACCTAAGTCGCATCATAGAATTTTGGAACATTCGAATGGCCATATCTAGCTCATCATATTCCTGTTCAATTGCCAGCATAAATATCATACCCACATTGGCACCTGCACTAAAGTTAGCCCCTGAGTTGGCGATTACCAAGCCATTAAATTTTTCTTCAGCTAGTGTAATCGCTTTATTCAATCCTTCCAACACTTCCCCGCCAATGCTGTTCATTTTGGTGCTCCATTCAAAGCCGGCAACCCCATCGCCAATATCATACATTCTGCAGGCACTATTTTTCCAAACCAATTTATCTGCATGGTGTTGCAACACGATAAATGCTTCCCCGCCCGGCATAGATTTATAGCTGCCAGATGGAATATCATAGAAGCATTTTTTACCGTTTTCAATTTTATAAAAAGTACTACATCCTTTGCTCAACATTTCTTCTACCCACCCAGCCACCGGATGGCCAGCTTTTTTCATTGCAGCAGCGGTAGCACTTACACCGAGTAGATCCCAGGTTTCAAACGCACCAATTTCCCATCCAAATCCGGCCATCATGGCATCATCTAATCTAAATAGCGAATCAGTAATTTCGGGAATTCGGTGAGAAATATAAGAAAAGAGCCCATAATGAAACTTTCTAAAAAATTCTCCTGCTTTATCGGGCGCTGCTGCCATCAGCTTCATTCTTTCCGACAATGAGTCAATGGGTTTGGCAGCTTCCAATGATGCAAAGCGGGCTTTGGTTCTGGGGGCATATTCCATGGTATCCAACTGAAGGGTAAGAATTTCCTTCCCAGCATCAGATTTTATTTTTTTAAAAAATCCTTGTCCTGTTTTATCTCCCAACCAATTATTCTGCACCAACTTATCTAACCAAACCGGTATTTTAAATGTATCGCGGGATTCATCTTCTATACAGTTATCATAAATGCCTTTGGCAACTTTTACCATGGTATCAATACCAACTACATCAGCGGTTCGGAAAGTAGCAGACTTGGGTCGACCCATAATTGGTCCCGTAAAAGCATCCACTTCATCAATGCTTAGCGATAATTCTTCCATTAGCCCAAAGATGCTCATCATACTAAACATACCTACTCTGTTGGCAATAAATGCAGGGGTATCATTACATAATACGGTTGTTTTTCCTAAAAACACATCCCCATATTCCATCAAAAAGTTAATAACTTCCGGATCTGTATCTGGGGTGGGTATAATTTCTAACAAACGTAAATAGCGGGGTGGATTGAAGAAATGGGTGCCGCAAAAATTCGTTTTGAAGTCGGCAGATCTGCCTTCGCTTAACATGTGAATGGGAATGCCAGATGTATTAGAAGTAATAAGGGTTCCCGGTTTTCGGTATTGCTCTACTTGCTCATATATTAGTTGCTTAATGTCTAGTCTTTCTACAACCACTTCAATAATCCAGTCGCAACTAGCAATATCTTTCATATTATCCGTAAAGTTTCCGGTGGTAATCCGGTTAACCACTGCAGGAGTAAAAACGGGCGAGGGATTGCTTTTTATGGCAGCCTGTAATGCACCATTCACCAACTGGTTTCTGTCTTTCAATTGGGTACTTTGTGTAGCAGCCGGCGGCACCATGTCTAATAACAATACGGGTAAACCAATACCTGCAAAATGACAAGCAATTCGAGAGCCCATTACGCCACTGCCTAATACGGCCACTTTCTTGATGGTTCTTTTCATACGTAAGAAAACTTTTGTGTAAAATTAGTTAGTTATGCAACTATTTGCGTCAATTCGGGAAAAAAAAGTCACCCATTCATATAATCGGTTTGTAGGGGCATAAAAAAAACCCTGATGAGGTTCAACAGGGTTTTTAAGGCATTACCATCATCCGAAGCAATTATTCTTCTGAAGGAGATGCCCCCTTGTATGCCATATAAAGGCAAACAAGGTACACAGTCAGTAATACATATACAAGCATAAAGGGGGGGTTTGTAATTTGAATTTAATAATTTATTGTTTTACCGGTTTACATTTTTATTAATTTTTTTTGGTCATTTTTTACTTTTAAGGTAAATGTGCGTTTTCACCGGTTAAATGAATTAATTTTATAAATAAGCGTCTATCTAATAAATCTAACTTGCTATTTTTCAGTCGATTAAAAGCTATTTCCCATAGCTTTTTTAATTTTTTTTCTGGCAATTAATCCTGTTCATTTACCGCTGTTTGTTTGCATTTGCCATTCAACCAAATCGGGTGAGCCATGCAGATGAATGTTGTAGTTTTGTAACAATGAAAATCACCCCAGAACTTATAGAGCATCTTTGCGCACTTTCTAAGTTAGCGGTTGATCCCGCTGAAATTGAATCGCTACAATCTGATCTTGAAAAAATGGTTTCATTTGTAGAGCAGCTTCAGCAGGTTGACACAACTGGCATTTCTCCACTATTGCACATGAACAATCATACACAAGCACTTAGGGATGATGTGGTTGCTGGGATGGTAACCAGTGAAACGGCACTTTTCAATGCACCGGAAAAAATAAACTCATTTTTCACAGTACCCAAGGTTATTACAAACCCCGCCAATTAATGAATATGAATAATGTAATTATCAAGTTAGAAGATATACAGAAGAGCTATTTTATGGGTAGTCAGGCAATCCCGGTATTAAAAGGGATTACCTTGGATATACACCAAAATGAATATGTAGCATTGATGGGCCCATCCGGAAGCGGAAAAAGTACATTAATGAATATTCTGGGTTGTTTGGATTCTCCAACCGGAGGTCGGTATGTATTAAATGGAAAAGATGTAAGTAAAATGCCGGATGATGATTTGGCAACGGTACGAAATACGGAGATTGGATTTGTATTTCAGCAATTTAATCTCTTACCCCGCTTAACAGCTGCTGAAAATGTTGCCCTTCCACTGGTATATGCAGGTATCAATAAAAAAGATCGCATAGAAAGAGCCATGGAAGCCCTTAAAAAAGTGGGGCTGGCCGATCGCAGTCACCACAAATCAAATGAACTTTCTGGAGGACAAATACAGCGGGTAGCGATTGCGCGTGCAGTAGTGAATAATCCGTCCCTGCTGCTGGCGGATGAGCCTACTGGTAACCTAGATTCAAAAACTTCAGTGGAGGTAATGGAAATTTTCGCCCAAATTCAATCATCGGGCAATACCGTTGTATTGGTAACCCATGAAGAAGATATTGCCGCATATGCCCATCGCGTTGTTAGATTACGGGATGGACTTATTGAAACAGATACAACAAAAGTGAAACAACCCTCGCTGGTTTAGTCGATTCCTACTTCGTTACTGAACTTTTGCTTAAAATCTTTGTTGCAACTTTGTGTAAATTTCGGAAATGTCGATGAAAATATATACGAAAACAGGGGATGCAGGACTTACTTCTTTGATTGGAGGTACCAAAGTGGTTAAGAGCCATTTGCGTATTGAATCATACGGAACGGTGGATGAATTAAATTCCTATATAGGCTGGGTTAGGGATTTATTAACCGATTCGCAGGTTTGCGACATTTTATCTGAAATTCAAGATAGGCTTTTTACCATTGGTTCATCCCTAGCCTGCGATCCGGAAAAGAGCCGGCAATGAAAATTCCAGATTTACTAGAGTCGGATATTTTGTTATTAGAAAAAGAGATAGATGCAATGAATGGACATTTAGCGCCTATGCGTTCATTTGTGCTTCCGGGGGGCCATACAACCCTCTCAGCGCTTCATATTGCCCGTTGTGTATGCCGACGAGCGGAGCGCTGCAGTGTTCATTTACAAGATAATCAGCAGTTTGTAGATCCATTGGTGATTAAATACCTGAATCGCTTGAGTGATTATCTTTTTGTGCTGGCAAGGTACACAGGTTGGCAACTCCAAATCGCCGAAATACCCTGGAAACCTCGGGTACGCTAAGCCTGGCTATCATTTTTTATCAATTTATTCGGAAGATTACAACATTTGACCGTCTTTCATTTCGAGCATTCGGTCGCTCATCGCAGCCAATTCGCGGTTATGGGTTACAATCAAAAAGCTTTGTTGAAACTCTGCCCGTAAAGATAAAAATAAATCGTGCAGTTCCCGGGCATGTTTACTGTCTAAATTTCCGGTAGGTTCATCTGCCAATACTAGTTCTGGTTGATTGATTAAGGCCCTTGCCACGGCAACCCGTTGTTGCTCCCCTCCGGAAAGTTCTCCCGGTCGGTTTCTTTCCTTACCACCAAGACCTAATTTTCCCATTAAAAATACGGCCCGCTCTTCGCATTGTTGTTTGTCTGTGCCGGCTATCCAGGCAGGAATACATACATTTTCCAAGGCAGTAAACTCGGGGAGTAAATGATGGAATTGAAAAATAAACCCCAGATTCCGGTTCCTAAATGTGGCCAATGCCGCTCCGGTTAATGTGTGCAGTGCGGTGCCATTTAGCTGTATAGATCCACTATCTGCCTGGTCGAGCGTGCCCAAAATATGTAAAAGGGTACTTTTTCCGGCTCCAGAAGATCCCACAATACTCACGATTTCGCCCCTACTTAGCGATAAATTCACGTCTTTTAATACTTCCAGACTACCATATTTCTTGCTGATATGCGCTGCTTGTAGCATGCCGGATTACATTATTTGTATACAAACCTACAAAAGCCGTGGTATAACTGGCCTTTTTTCACCATTTTCTTTCTCCTTGGTTGAAAAACTACATTGGGTGGTATTGTTTATACGGCTACATTTGCAAAAAATTAAAACGATTCCTATGTTCTGGACATTAGAATTGGCTAGTTATCTGGAAGAAGCTCCCTGGCCTGCAACCAAAGACGAATTGATTGATTATTCCATCAGAAGCGGAGCACCTCTGGAGGTGGTTGAAAATTTACAAGAGCTCGAAGACGAAGGCGAAGTATATGAAAGCATCGAAGACATCTGGCCGGATTATCCCAGTCAGGAAGACTTTATGTTTAATGAAGATGAGTACTAAAAGTACTTCTTCCCTTTGTTGCTAAACATTATAACAACGGCCATTCGCACAGGCGAATGGCCGTTGTTATTTTTAAAAATACAGATACGAGGGTTAGGCCTTAAATTTTGATTTAAAATAAAGCAGCACCAGTGTTAGTATTAACACAATTGTATTGGCTAATAGTACGGGTCCGCTATTAATCAAATATCCATATGCCAGCCATACAAGGGTACTGGTGATAACAATCAAAACCATCCAGGTGCTTAGGTCGCCCACACTTTTAGACTTCCATGATTTATACACTTGTGGAATAAAAGTGATAGAAGTGAGAAAAGATCCGAAATAACCGATTAGCTCGATTGAATTTGCTGGTAAACTGTTTAGAAGTTGCATAGTGGATGTTTTATTCGGTGATACCAATTTTATTCATAACCAGATCGCTCACGCCGGTATTGGAGAAGCCACCATCGTGAAATAAATTCTGCATGGTAACCATTCGGGTAAGGTCGGAGAAGAGGGTGATGCAATAATTGGCACAATCTTCTGCGGATGCATTACCCAGTGGGGCGATGGACTGCGCATAATCGAAGAAGTCGCCAAATCCTTTGATGCCGGTACCCGCTGTTGTTTTGGTGGGTGATTGTGATACGGTATTGATACGCACTTTTTTGCTTACGCCATAATGGTATCCAAAACTGCGGGATATAGATTCGAGCATGGCTTTGATGTCGGCCATATCTGTGTAAAAAGGAAAGGTTCTTTGTGCGGCCATATAGGTAAGGGCTACCACACTGCCCCATTCGTTGATGGCATCCAGCTTCATGGCAACTGCCAGCATTTTATGTAATGATAAGGCCGATACATCTATCCCCTTTTGGTAATAGTCGTAGTTGAGTTCGGTGTAGGGTATTTTCTTTCTGATATTCACACTCATGCCTATTGAGTGCAATACAAAATCTATTTTACCTCCCAAAATTTGTTGCGATTCGGTAAACAGGTGGGTAAGTTCTTCGGTGCTGGTAGCATCTGCCGGAATGATTTGCGAACCGGTTTTATCGGCCAATTTTTTAATTTCTCCCATCCGCATAGCAATGGGCGCATTGGTTAAAACAAATCGGGCACCTTCTTCATGTGCTTTTTCTGCTACTTTCCAGGCGATGGAATTTTCATCCAGCGCCCCGGTAATGATGCCGGTTTTTCCTTTGAGTAATTGGTAAGCCATAATTTGAATAGTTGAATGGGCATTTATACCACAAACATAAAGATTTAGTTGTAAACCCGTGGAATGGGTTAGGAATGAATCAATTCCCTGGCATTGGCAAGTGCAGCAGCAGTAGGCTCTTCTCCGGATAGCATCCTGGCGATTGCTTTGATTCTCTCTTCCTCATTCAATTTCCTAATACCAGTTTGAATAGTAGATCCGGAAGCTTCTTTAAATACCCAAAAATGGGCATCCGCTTTCCCTGCAATTTGTGGTTGATGGGTAATGCAAATCAATTGGCGATTAGCGGTCATTTCCTTCATAATCATGCCCACTTGCCGGGCAGCTTCTCCACTGATACCAGTATCAATTTCGTCAAAAATCAGGGTGGGTAATTCTATCGAATCGGCCACCATCGATTTTATACAAAGCATCAGTCTGCTCAATTCCCCGCCACTGGCCACTTTTTTTAGCGACTCCATTCTGCCTGATTGATTGGCATCAAATAAAAAATCTATCTGGTCGGCTCCGGTTTCGTTGGGCTTACTGTCTTTTATTTGAACCTCTATGGAGGCATTGGGCATACCTACCCTTGTGAGCAAACGCTTTACCTCATTTTCAAAAGGAGTAGCTACTTTTCTTCGCTCGGCAGATAATCGGTCTGCTATTTTTACCAAAGCCTGTCTGCTCTCTTCGGTACTTTTTTCTAAAGCCATTCTTTGCTCCACCCTTTTTTCCGCATGGGCAAGGGTAGTGCTAAGGGATTGCTGAATTTCTAATAATTCATTCGTGGTTTTAACCCCGTGTTTCTTATACAATTTAAAGCCATCTGCCAGTCGTTGGTTGATAAAGTCGGTTCGATTTTCATCTACCTGGCACTGATCTTTTATTTTTTGTAATTCATCTGCAATATCTCCTAACTCAATTTGTGCAGATTGTAATCTTTCTGATAGTGGGGCAATTGCAGGCAGCATGCTTGTATACGACTGAAGCGACTGGGTACTTTGTTTTAAATGGGGTAATAGCGGCGTTTCTGAATCTCGTAGCAGAAAACTGATGCGATCAATGGTTTGCTGAATAATACCTGCATTATTTAATACCGTTAATTCCTGGTCGATATTTTCCAACTCCATAGGCTTTAAATCTAGGGCAGTCAGTTCATCTAGCAAGTACTGTTGATAGTCGCGTTCTTTAGCAGCCTGCGCTTCAGCGGCAATTAATTGATCCAGTTCTTTCTTATCGCTCGCCCATTGATGAAAAACCGTTTGGTACTGCCGTAAAAGTTCGGGTTGGCGAGTTAACGCATCCAATACCTCAAGTTGAAAATCCGCTTCCCCCAATGCCAAGGTATCAAACTGACGATGCAGATCTACCAATATAGC
>CAIUKP010000039.1 GCA_903899675.1 uncultured Bacteroidota bacterium
GCTGTTTATAGTTAAGTTGGCTTTTGCATTGAAATCGTAGAAGTACAACGAATTGTCGCGGATGCTGCTATCTTTCGATAATCCCAAAAAAACATCTGCATAGGTTCTTCGGCCACTTAGTATAAAGGAGCCTTTATCTTTCACCAGCGGACCTTCTAAGTTCAAACGCGAAGCAATTAGGCCAACTCCTCCACTGGCATGAAAAGCCTGGTTATTTCCATCAATCATCTTCACATCTACCACTGATGCTAACCTGCCGCCATATTCTGCCGGCATTGCCCCCTTATATAGGGTTAAGTCTTTGATGGCATCTGAATTGAAAGATGAGAAAAATCCTAAAACATGGGAAGCATTATAAACAGTGGCTTCATCCAATAAAATCAAGTTTTGGTCTGCTCCTCCTCCTCTCACATAAAAACCACTATTGCCTTCTCCGGCAGATTTTACACCTGGCAATAATTGAATGGTTTTTAGCACATCCTTCTCTCCAAAAATTACCGGTACATTATTCATCTCTTTCACCGTTAATTTCTGTACGCCCATGAGGGGTTTGGTAACCTGATCATTTTTTCGGCTGCTGCTCACTACCACTTCCGCCAGTTCCTTCCCCAAGGGCTTAAGTTTGATTACAACGGTTTTGTTACCGGTTAATTGAATGGAAACAGTATCAGCCCTATAACCTGAGAACAGAGTTACCAGTTGATAATTTCCGGGTATTGCCGAAATGGAGAAGAATCCATAGGCATTGGATAAGGTAATTTTCTGAGGGTTTTCTAATAAATACATCGAAGCACCAATCAGCACTTCCCCTGATCCGGCATCTTTTACTGTTCCGTTGATGGATAGCAACGGTTGAGAATAGGCTGTAGTAAAATGAAAAAGGGAAATAAAACTAATGCCAATGAATAAAATGATACTGCGTAGCATAGGTTATTTAAAAGGTAAGTAAAATCAGATGCTGAGAGCGCCATCCTAATTTGTGCTGCAAAGGTAACAATCGAATTGTTAATTGGTTATATAAAATCGTTAAATGAAAACTATCATCCTATTATGCAAAAATGGTGGGATTACATGAAAGACTTAATGGATACCCACCCAGATCACTCACCCATAAGTATTCCGCTGCAGGAAGTGTTTTATCTTCCATGATAGGAGGTTGTTGGAAACTTTCTATTAGGGATTTAGCAATTGCGGTATTGAATGAGTGCAATCTTTGCAATTCAATAGCTTCAGAAATTTCCCGGCGGCTTTTATGTAACTTAGCGCTTACTAGGAACCTGTTATGAATTCACAATTTTTTAAACGGGTTTGCATAGCTTGGTTGAATTATGAAAAGAAAGATCCAGTTTTTTTTGCAAAGCATTTTGGGTATCGATCGATACCTTTTTTGGCTGGCTAACTTTCAAGTTTTTATCGGTAGATGGATATATGCTGATAAGGAGTTTCAATATTTTATGCAACTCATTCCAGAAAAAGGCATGGTGGCAGATGTGGGGGCGAATCTGGGTGTTACTTGTGTATATATCTCAAGAGAAAAACCTGGCTGCAGTGTAGTTGCTTTTGAACCCATCCCAGCCAATTTCAATTGTTGTAAAAAAGTAGTTGAAAAATACGGTTCCCACCAGATTCATTTATATGAGCTTGCTTTGGCGGATTGTCCCGGACAATTGCTGATGACGCAGCCAACCGAGCAAGGGGTGGTAATGCATGGTTTAAGCCGGGTGGTGGAAACTCCAGAAAACACTCCACTTTATATAGATGTTAGGGCACTTAGCTTAGATGAAATACCCGAGTGTCAACCTCCTCATCAATTGGTGGCGATAAAAATTGATGTGGAAAATTTTGAGTGGTATGTTTTACAGGGTGGGGTAGAAGTGATTAAGGCCAATCGGCCGATTATATTTTGTGAAGTGTGGGATACCATTCGACGGGGGTTAACTTTTTCGCTGGTGCAGCAATTAGGATACGAGATTTTTGTATTCAATGGGAAATCACTAGACCCCTTTCAACATCAACCCGCTTTGAATTTTTTCTTTCTTCCCGTTAGTTAACTAAGTTTTGCCCAAAAAATATTACTGCGCTGTTTTTTTCGAACGCTGGAACCATTTAGGA
Source organism: uncultured Bacteroidota bacterium (assembly GCA_903899675.1). Lineage (GTDB taxonomy): Bacteria > Bacteroidota > Bacteroidia > Chitinophagales > Chitinophagaceae > Sediminibacterium. The sequence continues at coordinate 2,113 of CAIUKP010000039.1, forward strand.
ATTTCAAGCCATAATACCGACAACAAAGCTGTGAGTAAACAAAGCGCCAGATTACTTACTGAGATGCTATCTAGTTTAAAAAATTGTTGAATAGGTGCAACCAGCAAGATAATTGCAGAAAGTATAGCAGTAATCCCTATGATAATTAGCAGCAGTCGATTCGGATAAAAAAGAGTGTGAACTATTGAAAACCGAAAGGAGCGATTTTCTAGGGTTAAGAAGATATTACTAAGAATAAGGGTTATAAATACCAAGGTTCGGGTGGAAGCTTCAGACATTTGGTGCTTTACCCCCCATTGGTACATCAACAAACACCCCATGGTTATTACTAATCCTTGCAGGATACTAACAGAAATTTCTGATAGGTTGAAAATATGCATTGATTTTTTTCGGGGGGGATGCAAAAGTATAATGGCTTCTGCTGGCTCATTTTCATAAATAATCGAACACGTAGGTCCCATGATCAATTCAAAAAAGATTACATGAATAGGAGAAAAAATATTTGGGTATATCCAGCCAAGTACGAGGGGGATAAACACGAGTAATACAATGGGTATATGGATAGAAATAATGTACCGGATGGCTTTCTTCAGGTTGGTGTAAATCTTTCGGCCCATGGCTACCGCTTCTAGCATACCACTCAGGTCGTCGTTGGGCAAAATGAGTGATGCGGCTTGTTGGGCAAGTTCAGTTCCTTTTTTACCCATAGCAATCCCAATATGGGCTGCTTTTAGTGCGGGACCATCATTTACCCCATCACCCGTCATGGCAACTACATGCCCCAGTGCCTGCAAGGTTTGGATAACTTTTAGTTTTGCTTCCGGAAACATTCGGGTAAAGAGTTGATTTTTTTCTACTGCCTCATTAAGTTCTTTTCCCTCCAGTTGCATGATCTCATCTCCTAAAATAACAGATTCATACTCGGGTAATTCAACTTGACGGGCAATTTCACGCGTGGTTACCGGGTTGTCGCCTGTTAAAATTTTAACCTGAATGCCTGCGCGATTAAATTGCTGTAAAACCTGACGGATATTTTCTTTTGGAGGGTCGTAAAATGCCAATAATCCAATAAATTCAAAAGGAATTTCCTGTTGGGTTGTTGGAAAGGTTGGATGATTGGATCTAGATTCTGCTACGCCCAAAATTCTATATCCCTTAGAAGCCAGTTCCTGCACAATCTTTAAAATACTCGTTTTCTCGTTTGGCAGCAGGTTACAAACGGCTACAATGGCTTCTGGAGCTCCTTTGGCAGCAATAATTCTTTCCTGTGCTTTGTTTTCAAAAATATGCGTCATCATGGGAGGCTTTCCCTCTAATGGATATTCATGAATCAAATGATACTGTAATCTTTCATCTGAAGGAAGTAAGCGGGAGTATTGGTTGTGCAATTCTTGCTCCATGGGGTCGAAGGGAATTGGTTCACTGGCCCACATCCCTATGCGAATCAACGGGAAGGCCTCTTCCGTTAACCCTTCTTTTAATAGCTGGAAAGATTTTTGGGTGGGCCAACAATAAACCGCAACCAAACTCATTTCGTTTTTTGTAAGGGTTCCTGTTTTATCGGTACAAATTATATCGGCGCTTCCCAAGGTTTCTACCGTTTTCATTTGTTTTACGATAATTCCCTTTTGCATCAGCCGCCAGGCACCCAATGCCATGAAAGTGGTAAAGGCTACCGGAATTTCTTCCGGCAAAATGCTCATGGCCAAGGTAAGTGCCTGCAATAAACTGGAAATGATTGCCTGCGTTTGAATATAATTGATCAGCCATACAATCAGAAAAACGATAAATCCTGATAAAACCATCCACTTTACAAACCCGGATATTTGTTTTTCCAGTGGGGTAGCTTCTTCTTGGATAGTGGATAAGCTTTTTCCGATTTTACCCAGTCTGGTTTGCATACCTGCAGCAGTAATTTCTACTACCGCCATCCCATTGGTTATATGCGTACCTTGGTAAATATAAGGATCAGTATGGGCTGCATCTTTCATGGCAACCATCGATTCTCCGGTAATGATAGATTCATTGATGCCAAGGTCGGAGGAGTAGATGATTTTTCCATCTGCAGCTACCAAGTTGCCTTCTTCTACCAGTAAATAATCGCCTATTACCAGATCCTCGGCTTGTATGTTTTCTAGGTTGCCTTCCCGAATAACTTTACAAAAAGGCCGGGTATATTTTTTAAGCTTTTCAAGTGCCAGCGTACTCCTCCGATGTTGATAGGCAGAAATAGCAGCAACCAGTAATATGGCAGCAGACAGAAATAGGGCATCTGCGGTTTTTCCGCTAATAAAATACAAACAGGAAGCAGCCAGCAGCATGATCACCATCGGCTCGCTGATCAGCTGTTTTGCCATTTTCCACCAACCCTTTTCGGCTTTAAAATTCCATTCATTGGGGCCATATTGCAATCTAGCTTGTTGAACCTGTTCTTTGCTTAAACCCTGTAAATGTGGAGGAATATTCACATATGTAATTTAAAATACAATTAAAAAACTGAGTGGCACTAGTGGGTTCTCCTTAAAGGTACTCATTTAGGTGGATAGGACTTACAGGAAATGATGATTTGAAAAAATTAGGGGATAAAAAGTTCAATGCAGGGGCATAAATTCACTTAACTTTAATTTGATAATTTTTAAAAAACTATCGCCTTCATTTACAACTGCCTATAACCCCTTTTTGCCATGAAAAAGAAAAGTATTACCTCAGTATCCCGAAGAGCATTCGTTCGAACTTCAGCCCAGTTATTGGGAGGTTTTTTTATTGTTCCCCGTTATGTGTTGGGTGGTCAACAACCCAATGGAGTAAGATATATTGCTCCTAGTGACCGAATTCAGGTAGGGATTATCGGTTCGGGTAAGCAGGGTCGTTTTCTGGCTGCTCAATTTGCCCAAACCGGAGAATCTAACATTGTAGCCATCAGCGAAGTATATCAGGCAAAAGCACAGCTTACCCTAGATTCTCTGAAGAAATTATATGCCAAGAAAACCGAGTTAGGTTTGTTGGGTGAAATTGCCATGTATACCGATTTCAGGGAAATGCTGCAACGCAAAGATGTTGATGCCGTTATTATTGCAACTCCCGACCATTGGCATGCGGCCGCTGCCGTTCGTGCTGCCGAGGCAGGGAAGGATATCTATTGTGAAAAGCCCATGGCACTTTCCGTTAAGGAGGGTAGGGCGATGGTGAAGGCAACCAGAAAATACAACCGGGTATTTCAAACCGGCAACATGCAGCGTTCTTGGAACGAATTCCGGCACGCAGTTGAACTTGTTAGAAATGGGTATATAGGCGACATTCAGAAAGTACGCGTAAATATCGGGGCACCCCCCATTCCATATACCCTGCCCGCTCAACCCATTCCGGAGGGACTAGATTGGAATCTATGGTTGGGGCCAAACGACCCTTCACCTTTCAATGAAGAGTTGGCCCCCCCAGTATCTAAGGATGTTTTCCCCAACTGGAGGCTATATAAAGAATTTGGTGGGGGTATGGTTACCGACTGGGGCGCCCATATGTTTGATATTGCTCAATGGGCACTTGATATGGATGAGAGTGGTCCCGTAGCATTTAAAGTTCCCGATGGAAAAGATATTATGAATTTGACCATGGAATACAGCAATGGAACCCAAATGACCCATGAGAAATGGGAGTGGGGCAATGCCGTACATTTTATTGGTAGTGCTGGAGAAATAAAAGTGGGCAGAGGACAATTAGAAACATCACCGGTACAGTTGAAAAAGTATGTGATGACCGACAAAGACAAGCGGGTGTATTACAGCAACGATCATTATAAAGATTTTTTTCAAGCCATGCGCAAACGGAGTCGTCCGTTAAGCGACGTTGAAACCGGCCACCGGACTGCTTCTGTTTGTAATATTGCCAATATCGCGTATCAGTTGAATCGAAATTTAGCATGGGATCCTGTAAAAGAGAAATTTAATCAGGATGATGAAGCCAATCAACTGCTGGGAAGGCCTATGAATAATGAATGGAAAATCAAACTTTAGTTTTCCTAAGGTATGAAAATGAAATTATTCAAACGGGCGGTATTCCTGATTGCCATTTCGCTGATGATGGGAGCTTGTTCGCAGAAACCAGCTGAATCTCCAGCTGATGTGGTTCGAAAGATTTATGGTGCCCCCAATCCCTTTCGAAATGAAAAATTGGATTCCTCCCTTTTTTCCAAAGATTTGTATCAATTGATTAACCAAAGTAAGGAAACTGAACAAAAAAGCAGGGAAACCATCCGAATGTCTAAAGCCCCCACCGATAAGCCCTTATTAATCGAGGGAGAGGTATTTGCCAGTTTATATGAAGGATATACCGGGTTCAAAATACTTGCTACAGAAGTGTTGAAAGATACTGCCTTGCTATCTGTAGAGTTCACCAACCAATCTTATCAGCAGGTATGGACTGATAAAGTTCGACTTATTGCGGTTGCCGGTTCTTGGAAATTGGATAATGTTATTTATAATAAGGCAAGCAGTCAACCCGATTTACAGCAACTTTTACGGGCATTTGTAGCTGATGGTCAACTGGAGCATTTAAATTCTACAATCAATTGATAATAAATTTATTATAATTGTTAATTCAAATTTTAATTTAGATAAATGAAACATGTATTTTCTTTCTTTTTAGCTTTATGGGTAACTTGTTTGGTAGTTACTGCACAGAACATTCCCACACCCCAGCAGCATTTTGGATTTACAATAGGGGATGACTATCAATTGGCTACTTACTCACAAACTGAGGCTTATTTTCAGAAATTGGCTGGCGCCTCCAGCAGAACAAGGTATAGTTCTATAGGTAAAACGGAGGAGGGGAGAGATCAGTTTATGCTCATCATTTCTTCCCCAGAGAATCTTAAAAAATTAGAAGAATACAAATCCAGTTCCCGAAAACTTGCTTTGGCAGAGGGGTTA
>CAIUKP010000040.1 GCA_903899675.1 uncultured Bacteroidota bacterium
GCAGATGAAATAATTAATTTCATTGCCGCTTCAGAAGATTGTCTTTTATGTAAATCAAAATTAGCTAGTGCTGCTAATGGAATGGTAGATAATTCTAAACCTAAATAGAAAATTAATAAGTTGCCACTAGAAATCATAAAGAACATCCCCAATAAGGTAGATAGTAATAGTATATAAAATTCTAATAAATGTTTGTGTTCTTTTAACCAAGGATATGCAATTAAAGAAACCAAGTATACGCCTAAATTCAGCATATTTTTTTCTAAGAAAATTAATTGGTTGGAATGATACATGCCATTAAACAAGTTGCCTTCTACATTATTGTAAAAGCCAGCCAATAAATTAAACAACAATAAAATATTGATACCGTATAATAATGTTTCATTCTTCCATTCTTTCGGTGCTACTTTAATAAAAAGTAATAAAAAGATGATGGCAATGATGATCCATTCAGATTTTAAAAGAATTAAATATTCGTTCAACATAATACAAATTTCAATGATTCATTATTTCACTAGTGCAACAGCACCTAGTTTACTCATGATAAATTCTGTTCCTGGTTGAATTAAATCAATCAACCAAAATGGTGCTATACCAACTACTAGAATTCCAACAATCAATAAGATAGCTGCAGATTTTTCATTCCAACTAGCATCCGTTAACAATTCATGTTCTTTATTAACCATTGGCCCCATAATAGTTTGTCCTGCTGCTCTTAAAATATATACCGCAGTAACTACAATTGAAGCACAAGCCAAAATTGTTGCCAATCGAAACCATTTATCTGGATTTTGCCAAGAGCCCATAAATACGGTCATTTCAGCAGCAAAACCACTAAAACCTGGTAGTCCTAATGAGCACAAACCTGCAATAACAAATACCGACGAAATAAATGGCATCGCTTTTAATAAGCCTCCTAATTGGGCCACCATTCTTGTATGTGTTCTACTATAAATCATACCAATTGCAGCAAAGAATAAGGCTGTCATTAAACCGTGAGACACCATTTGCATTACCGCACCCATAATAGCTGTTTTGGTAAGCATTCCTATACCTAGTAAAACAAATCCACAGTGACTAATAGAAGAAAATGCATTAATGTATTTTAAATCAGTTTGCATCATGGTAGCGAATGCGCCATAAATAATAGCAATAGTTGCTAGTAAAATGATAATCCATGAATAAGCATGGGCTGCATCTGGCATTAAAAAAGTGGCTACACGTAAACAACCATATCCTCCTAATTTCATGGATATACCTGCCAAGAACATCGATGCTGCAGTTGGAGCAGAAGCATGACCATCTGGCACCCATGTATGAAAAGGAAAAATTGCTGTAAATACACCAAACCCAATAAACGCAAAAGGAAAGAATATTTTTTGAATTGGTAAAGCAATATTCATTTTAGAAATAAGCAATAAATCAAATGTGTGAATGCCTGCTTCGGTATGTGTATTAAAGTATATTCCTAAAATTCCTACTAAAATCAGTGCAGAACCACCCATTAACATTAGCGCTAGTTTCATAGCACTATTGTCTTTTTTTCCACTTCCCCAAATACCAATTAATAAAAACTTAGGAA
>CAIUKP010000041.1 GCA_903899675.1 uncultured Bacteroidota bacterium
AATTATTATTCTTACAATTATCGGATTTGGTTTTCTTCCATTTCTCTCCCATGGTCAGGAAACCCCATTTAGAGGCAGGGTCTTTGACGCCGCTACAAAAAAAGGAGTGGAGGGAGTAAATGTAATAGTTCAAAATAAAACCACAGGAGTAACCACTGATGTTGACGGAAACTTCACAATTATTACAATCAGAGGAGCCGTTTTAGTTGTCAGTTCAATTGGTTATGAACAGCAGCTTGTAACTGCTTCAGGCGATTTTTTGAATATTGCCTTAAACGCAGGTACCCTCCAATTGCAGGACGTTGTAGTAACTGCTCTCGGTATTACCAGTAAAAAAAGGGCTTTGGGCTACTCGGTTCAAGAAGTTAAGGGTGAAGTAATGACACAAGCCAGAGAGACAAATCTTGTAAACGCGCTAGCAGGAAGAATAGCTGGTGTAAACATTGTAAATGGTTCCAACAGTATTGGCGGGTCATCAAAAATAGTTATCCGAGGAGAGACCTCATTAGCCGGAACTAATCAACCTTTATTTGTTGTGGATGGTATTCCTGTAAGCAATGCTGTCTCTACTGCGCGGAACGTTGACTATGGTAATGCCGCCGGAGAAATCAATCCAGACGATATTGAAACGATTACCGTGCTGAAAGGACCCACGGCTGCTGCTTTGTACGGCTCACGAGCTTCAAATGGCGTAGTGCTAATCACTACTAAAAAAGGAAAGTCCAATCAGGGTATCGGTGTTAGTGTTAATTCTACCGCAAGTATGGAAAAAGTAATGTTGTTGCCTACTTACCAAAATTCTTATGGACAGGGCACAGGTGGCGCTTATAATATAGGAGATGGTGGCAGAAGCTGGGGACCTAAACTGGATGGTAGGGATATGAAAGTGCCCGTGAATACTGAATATCCTCCTGTAAATGGCGAAATCATCAAATGGGAACCTTATCCAAACAACGTAAAAGACTTTTACGAAACCGGCTCTACACTCTCAAATAATATAGCTATAGCGGGCGGTAATGATAAAGGAAATTTCAGAGTATCTTATAGTAACTTAAAACAAACTGGTCTTGTTCCCAATACTGATCAGAAAAGAGACAATGTTTCTGTAAATGCCGGTTACAAATTCACTAACAAACTCACTGTAAATACAACTGTCACTTATATTGAGACCAATAGTAAAAACCGAACAGTCATTGGCTACGGAAACCAAAGTCCAGTTTATACCTGGATCTGGGAGGGCCGTCAGGTGCGTACAGACAAAATGCGTGACTACTGGTTCAAGGGATATGAAGGAACAAGACCTTTTACTTATAACTACAGGTTCAACGATAACCCTTATTTTGGTGCATACGAAAACCTTAATGGGTTGAAGAAAGCAAGATGGATTGGTAATGTTTCGCTTAACTATCAGTTTACCCCCGAGTTGAGCCTGTTGCTAAGAACAGGTTTAGATCAGAGCAATGAAAGACACGATACCCGCCGTTCCGTAGGCACCAACTCTTTTCAACAAGGAATGTATAGTCTGGATAAGCTCTTTTACATGGAAAGAAATTCTGATTTTTTGTTGAGTTATGAAAAAGAAGTTAACAGTGACTGGAAAATTAAAGTTTCGGCAGGAGGTAACCAAATGCGCCAACTGCAGGAAAGTTTTACCAATACAGCCGGACAGTTGAGTATACCCGGACTCTATAATTTAGGTAATTCCGCTATTCCATTAGTTGGATCGCAGTATGATTCTAAATATGCTATCAACAGTTTGTATGGCTATGGTCAGGTAGCATATAAAAATGCAATATTCCTGGATGTGACTGCCAGAAATGACTGGTCAAGCTCATTACCAGCGGCAAATAATTCCTATTTTTATCCCTCAGTTTCACTGAGTGGTGTATTTTCTGATTTTTTGAAGTTACCTGCTAAATCAGCACTTAGTTATGGTAAAGTAAGACTAAGCTGGGCAAGAGTAGGTAATGATACCAGGCCTTACAGGTTAAGAAATGTATATGGATACTCAACGGCATGGTCAACCTTTCAAACTGTTTCTGAACCTTCTTCTATTGCCAATGCCAACCTTCTACCGGAAATGCTTGATACCTATGAACTGGGTACAGAATTGCGGTTCTTTAAAAATAGGCTCGGCTTAGATTTTACTTATTACAATACAATTAGCAAAAATCAGATCATCAACTTGGCCATAGACCCAACTACAGGATACACTTCAAACTCTGTGAATGCTGGGAAAATACAAAGTCATGGATTTGAAATAATGTTGAACTTCACCCCGATTAAATCAAAGTCATTTCAATGGGACGTTAACCTGAACTGGGCTTCAAACAGAGCATTTGTAAAAGAACTTGCGTATGGTTTAAATACTTATCAATTGCCAAGCACTGTTCTCTCTAATCAGGCAAGGGTTGGAGGAAGAATGGGCGACATGTACGGGACCACTTATAGAAGAGACCCCGATGGCAATATCGTTTACCTCAACGGTATTACGCAGCGTGATCCTACCCTTAAACTACTTGGTAACTACAATCCAGACTGGACGGCAGGTATCTCCAACAATTTCAACTACAAAGGAATTATAGCAAGCTTTCTTTTAGACTGGAGATTTGGCGGTGAATTTTATCCTTATATGTACGTACGTGGGAATGAAGCAGGACAACTTATAGAATCTCTTGAAGGAAGGGAGGGTATTGTAGGCAATGGTGTAATGCTTGATGCAAATGGCAAGTATGTTCCCAATAATGTAAACGTAAGGGGCGAAACCTACTGGGGTGCATATTTTAACGGAGAAGCTGGAACATTTGATGGCACATGGCTTAAACTGAGAGAAGTTAAAGTAGGGTATACTATTCCAAAAAAATGGTTGAAACGTAGTCCAGTTAAAGATATATCAATCTTATTAGTTGGCAGAAACCTTGCACTTTGGACCCAAGTTCCACATGTTGATCCCGATACTTCTGCAATGTCTGGTGATGCGGTAGTTCCCGGTTCAGAAAATATGTCTTTACCCGCATCCAGAAGTTTTGGGCTTAATCTAAACTTTAAATTCTAATCAATTAATACTCTGAATATGAAAAAAATATTCTTTCCTATAATCGTTTTTATTAGTGTGGTTATTTCTGGTTGTAATAAAGATTTTGAAGCCATTAATACCAATCCCAATAACCCTGAAGTAATAAACCCAGAACTACTGATGGTAAATATCATCAGGGGTACTGTTAATAATCTGGTGGGTGATGGTTTTTCCAGTGGAAATGTTCTAATGCAATATATGACCGAGGTTCGTCAGCCGTCAATTGACAGGTACCTTTTAGGCTCAACTAGTACGTGGGATAATGGATACGCCAACCTTCGGAATGTGCAAAACCTTTTAGATATAGCAAATGAAAGGGGGTTAGACAATTACAAGGCTGTTGCCAAAATTATGCGGGCACTTCTTTTCTCTCGTATGACAGACTGTTACGGCATCCTGCCCTACACAGAAGCGCTACAGGGTAAAAAAGGGATAGATGGCGGCCCTGTTGTTTACCTACCAAAATTCGATTCTCAAGATTTAATTTATGCTGGTCTGATAAAAGAATTGAAAGAAGCGAATTTACTTTTAGACGCCAAAAAAGAGCTTATTAAAAGTGATATACTGTTTAATGGAAGTGTTCTAAAATGGAAAATGTTTGCAAACAGCCTTTGCATGCGATTACTCCTTAGAAGATCAAACAAAGTGAATCCATCGGTTGATATGCGTGAGATGCTTGCGAATCCGGCTACCTATCCTCTTATTGGGGCTGTTGGGGATAATGTAGTATTGAAATATGTGGAAGCACCTAATCTTTTCCCGTTAACCGCTACCCGTTCAGGCGATATCCAATATGTTCGCCTTTCCAAAACATTTGCAGACAAATTAAATGAGTTACAGGATCCCCGATTACCAATATTTTTTCTGCCAACTCCGGAGTCTGTTACTGCCGGCAACCCTAAGTATTCTGGGGTACTAAATGGCGAAACAGATGTTAACCTTGGAAGTAATATTGTACCCAAATCATCTCAAATAGGTCCTTTTTATTATAAAGACATTCAAGTTCCAGTAGCTGCTCAGGGGTTAATTATGTTAGTTTCTGAATTGAAATTTATTTTGGCAGAAAGCGTAGTTAAAGGTTATATCTCAGGTGATGCAAAGCAATACTATGAGGATGGAATTAAGGCTTCGATGGACTATTATAAATCTGTATCAGGAGTAAATATTTCTGCTACTTCAACCTACTTAAATCAGCCTGGAGTTGCTTATAATGCAACAAATGCGCTACAGCTAATTGGAACACAACGCTGGATTGCAATGTTTTACAACGATTGGCAGGCATGGCATGAATGGAAGCGTACTGGCTTTCCTGTACTTATTCCTTCTAAAGTAAATTTTAACGCTGATCGTATTCCAGTGAGATTTCTTTATCCATCAAGTGCGCAGGTTACGAACTTGGATAATTATACGAAAGCGGTGTCTGCACAAGGTCCAGATGATATTAATACCAAGATGTGGTGGATGAATTAATGTGAAATAGTATGAATGATTTTAGTAAGTATATTTCTGTAAGGATACCGTTTGCCGGTATCCTTACAGTGTTACTGGTCACGATGTTAGTTAATCATTTACCTGCACAGGTAAGGTACAATAGTGGACGATATTTTTCCAGCCGATCAGAAGCATTGGGTGAACATGGCATGGTATGCACCAGCCAGCCATTAGCCACACAGGTTGGATTGGAAATATTAAAGAAAGGAGGTACTGCCATGGATGCCGCCATTGCGGCCAACGCCATGTTGGGTTTAACAGAACCCACGGGCAATGGCATAGGTGGAGATATTTTCGCCATCGTTTGGGATGCAAAATCTCAGAAAATTATAGGATTGAATGGCAGCGGAAGATCACCCCAATCACTTAAAATTTCTTGGTTCAAAGAACATGGAATGAAAATGATCCCCTCTTATGGAGCACTTTCTGTTTCAGTACCCGGATGTGTAGATGGCTGGTATATGCTGCATAACCGTTTTGGTAAATTGCCCATGGATCAATTACTCAATCCTACCATTGAGTATGCAACCAATGGATTTCCTGTTACAGAAGTGATTGCAAATTCCTGGAAGAAGTATGCAGGGAGTTTAAATAAATATGAAGGCTACCGGAGAGTGTATATGCCTGGAGGAAAAACACCTGCCATGGGGGAAATCTTTAGAAATCCTGAGTTAGCAAATACGCTTCAGTTATTGGTGAAAGGAGGAAGAGATGCTTTCTACAAAGGACCTGTTGCCAATGCCATCGAAAAAACCGTTCATGCCGAAGGTGGTTTTTTGGCACAATCAGATTTGGCTGCTCATCAAGGCCAATGGGTGGAACCTGTTTCCGTTAATTACAGGGGGTATGATGTATGGGAACTGCCTCCAAATACTCAAGGGTTGGCAGTTCTAGAAATGTTAAATATTCTTGAGCAATTCGATATCACTTCTATGGGATTCGGCAGCTTAGAGTATACCCATCTTTTTGTTGAAGCTAAAAAACTGGCTTTTGAAGACCGTGCCCGCTACTATGCGGATCCGGATTATTACAACGTTCCCTTGAAGGCTCTTCTTAGTAAGCAATATGCCGCTCAACGCAGCCGCCTCATCAACCCCGAAAAAGTATTGGATAGCCTTTATCCGGGCGATATGGAGAGATTTGGTAATACCATCTATTTAACGGTTGCCGACCAATATGGAAATATGGTTTCTTTAATCCAGAGCAATTTTGCCGGTATGGGTTCTGGCATTATCCCTGATGGATGCGGCTTTAGCCTTCAAAACAGGGGTTGCTCATTCAATCTCACCGAGGGCTTGCCGAATTCTTATGCACCGGGAAAGCGCCCCTTTCATACTTTAATTCCGGCTTTTGTAACAAAAAATAACAAACCGCTGATCAGTTTTGGCGTAATGGGTGCCGACATGCAGCCCTTAGGACAGGTACAAGTGCTTGTTAATCTTATAGACTTCAAAATGGGTCTTCAGGAAGCCGGAGATGCTGCAAGAATAAACCATATTGGCTCTTCTACACCCGAAGGCATTGGAGCCAAAGGAAAGGGCACTATCTTTTTGGAAGAAGGTGGATTTTCACCAATGGTGGTTGCGCGACTTCAAAGAATGGGCCATTTAATTGGTCATGACCTTGGTGGATACGGAGGTTACCAGGCTATTATGTTAGATTCCGTTAACCATGTGTTTCATGGTGCTTCTGAATTCCGGAAAGATGGTTACGCTGCAGGTTATTAACACAGCCCGGTAACAAAATAAAGAATGAAAGTAAAAAATATTGAATTACGAAAATCGAAAAATGAATAATCGTATTAAACAAATATTTTCCGCAACTGCTTTTTTGGTGATGGTTATACAACTGAGTGCCCAGACCATTATTAGTCCTCCTGCAGGTAAGATGCCAACGGAAATTCACAAAGATGGTAAGACCATTATTCCC
>CAIUKP010000042.1 GCA_903899675.1 uncultured Bacteroidota bacterium
ATGAATGGCGATGGTTTAAGTGGTAACGATCTGTTGTACATTCCAAGAAACACTGCCGAAATGAACTTCTTACCTATCACTTCCGGTTCTACTGTTATTGCAACGGTTCAGGAGCAGGTTGCTGCTTTTGATGCATACATTAATCAGGATGCTTATCTGAGCAAAAACAGAGGTAAATATGCAGAAAGAAATGGTGCATTACAACCCTATATCGTTCGTTTCGACTTTTCTACTCAGTTAGAACTGTTTAGAAACATTGGAAAAAACAGACATACGATTCAATTAAGAGCTGATATCTTTAATATCGGTAACTTGTTCAATGCTGCTTGGGGTGTGAGCAATTTCGTAAACACTTTCAACCCGCTGGCTGCAGCTGGTGTTGATGCCAACGGAGCTCCTATCTTCAGAATGAACCGTGTGAATAACAGTTTGAACTACACTACCTACAGAAAAGGTACAGGCTTTGGAGATGTTTGGCAAGGTCAGTTAGGCATCAGATACATTTTTTAGTAGTTTACCCTACTAACATAAAAAACCCGGAAAATATTTCCGGGTTTTTTTATTACGTTTAGCCAAGCAACCATTTATACTTCTTTCCTTTCCCAACCCCAACGAATAAATTCGGGAAGCATCCGCGCCCAAGTAGCTACATCGTGCTTTCCGTCTATTAATTCTAGGTAATGAATATTTTCGTCTGTGTATCCCTTCGCTTTTAATGCTACTACCAGATCCAGCGCATCATCTATAGAATCGATAATGCCATTTTTATTACGGTCGGCCACTTCGTCCATAGAACCACACTGAATAAAAAAACGTAACCAGGGATGGCAAATTCCTTGGCTGATTTGAAGGTGCATCAGTCGATCTTTTTCTTCATCATAACCATCTTCGTAGCTTTTTCTTCGCCACCACAAAGAAGCGCTGAAAAGCCCTACCTTACTAAATTCATTGGCATGGTTCCAAACAATATCCAGCGCACTTAATCCACCCAATGAAAAACCCGCCATTGCTTTTTCCCGAAAGGAAACGATTTGAAATTGCCTTCTAATAAACGGAAGCAGCTCATCGAAAATAAACTTACTATATAAACCTGCCTTTGCTCCCCTACCTTTATAATCGGCAGAATAGGCAATGCCATATTCCATCTTACGGTCTTCTCCACAATGAATGCCTACAACCATTAATGGATATAAAGTGTGATCTGAGGAAACCTGCTGCAATAATTGGGTAAAAGGCATGGTTAACAGGTCTTGCCCGTCGTTAACCAGCAACAAGCTAACGGGTCCTTCTTCTACACTGTTGGCTGTTCGATAAACTTCGAACCGAACTTCCCTGCTCAGGTAGGTTGAAAAAATTTGGTACTGCTCAAGCGTTTCGAAAGTAATCTGTGGGTCGGTTTCGGGTAACATACATTAAAGATAAAACAAAGGAATTACTTAACAGAAAGGTAACCTAATGTAGAACAATTTTATTATTCCATGTGGAATTAGTAACTTAACAAACCAAATGGGAATGTAGGTTGCAACCTCAGTTTCCCTTTGCTTTCACTTTTTTGAATTACCAAAAATCTTCTATGAAAAAAATCGGGATATTATTCGGGCAGGAAAGAAGTTTTCCAACTGCGTTTATTGAAGAGATTAATCGGCGCAATATTCCAGGAATTGAAGCCGAACCGGTACATATCAACAAAGTAATTCAGGGCGAAAGCAGTGGCTACGCAGTAATTGTCGACCGGATTAGTCAAGACATCCCCTTTTATCGCGCCTATTTAAAAAATGCTGCCCTTTGTGGAACAGCTGTAATTAATAACCCCTTCTGGTGGAGTGCGGATGAAAAATTTTTTAATAATTGTCTGGCCACTAAAATTGAAGTGCCAGTTCCAAAAACAGTGATTCTCCCCTCCAGAGATTTACCAGCAGATACCTCCGACCAATCTTTCAGTAATCTGGCCTTTCCTTTAGACTGGGATGGGATATTCAATTATATAGGCTTCCCAGCTTACATGAAACCCTTTGCCGGCGGTGGCTGGAAAAATGTGTACCGGCTAACCAGTCAGGAAGATTTTTTTGATAAGCATGCAGAAACCAACCAACTGGTAATGTTGTTACAGGAAGAAATTGTTTTTCAAGAATACTATCGCTGCTATTGTATTGGCGGAAAATATGTGCGCATTATGCCTTACGAGCCAAGAAATCCGCATCATCTTAGATATGTAGCCGATTTTTCACCCAGCGAAGAGAAACAAAAGGAAATGGAAGCCATCGTATTACGCATCAATGCCTATTTAGGTTACGATTTTAATACGGTAGAGTTGGCTGTTCGGGAAGGAGTTCCGTATGCCATTGATTTTTGCAATCCTGCGCCTGATGCAGATTTAAAAAGCGTAGGGGAAGCCAATTTCCAATGGGTTGTAGACACAGCAGCTACCTATGCCATTGAAAAAGCACAGGCTCAGCAGGATGGAAAAGATAATCTTACCTGGGGAGCTTACCTGAAAAATGGCGTAACGGGTAAGTCGCTATACGAAAAGTAAAAAGATTTGGGGAGAATACCTATGAGCAAACTGAACTACAAACATTTTACCCTGGGGGTGGAAGAAGAGTATATGGTGCTCGACCCCCAAACCAGAGAATTGAAAAGTCATGAACAGCGCATTGTTCAAGAGGGACAGAAAATTTTACGCGATAAAGTAAAGGCTGAGATGCACCAGGCGGTGGTTGAAGTAGGTACCGATATATGTAAAGACATTGAGGAAGCCTATAAAGATGTTGCCTCCCTACGGGGAAATATTGCCCATATTGCCGGTGAATTGGGCTTTTGGATGGGCGCATCTGGCACTCACCCCTTTAGTCACTGGGAAAATCAACTGATTACCGACCATGTTCGGTATAATCAAATTGTGAATGAACTGCAAGAGGCAGCACGCAGTAACCTGATTTTTGGTTTGCATGTGCATGTGGGCATGGAAGACCGAAAAACGGCGATTCACATTGCTAATACCGCCCGTTATTTTTTACCCCATGTGTATGCACTCAGTACCAATTCCCCTTTTTGGGAAGGTCGGGATACGGGATATAAATCGTTCAGAACCAAGGTATTTGATAAGTTTCCCCGAACCGGTATTCCTGATTATTTCGAGAGTTTAGAAGCCTATGAAAATTACGTAAACCTGCTGATCAAAACGAATTGCAT
>CAIUKP010000043.1 GCA_903899675.1 uncultured Bacteroidota bacterium
CGCTAAGCCAAACCAATATCCCAGTAACTGCCGTTGCAACTTCTGCAGGAACTGTTTTGGCAACTTTTACCACCACCTATAGCGGTGTACTTCTGCCAAGCTCTGTTGCCACTATCACTTTTCAAAACCCTTTTCCTTCAGCAGCAGCAACTACTTATACCATTTCTGCTGTTACCAATTTAGCAGTTGACCAGAATTCATCTAATAATCAGTTGGCATCTACTTTTATTACAGGGGCCAGAAATACTTCACCTGCAGGAACAGGAAGTATTTGTGCTGGGTCTGCTTTATTAAAAGTTACTGCTCCGGTTTTTAGTACCAATTACTATTGGTATAATTCATCTTCTGCAACAGTACCTTTTGCAAGCGGATTTAATGTAAGTACTACTTCAATCCCCAGCGATAAAACATTTTACCTGGCCAAAGAAGTAAAAACCTCTATCGGACCTGCTAATAAAATGGCATATACCAATGGAGGGTATAATACTTTTGTTGGAAACTATGTAAAATTCAATAACGCTGTTCCAATAGTAATCGAAACTGCCCGACTGTATGTGGGTAATCCCGGAAAAATCAGAGTGATTATGGCAGATATTGCTAGTGAAGACCCTGCTACTGGTTCATATTCTTACTATACTCGATACTCAACCACATTTGAAGCACCCGCTACCAATCCCAATCCGAAACCAGGCGCAGTTACTGGTAATCCCACTGATGATCCAGGAGCCGTTTTTTATCTGAATATTCCGGTAAGTACCCCAGGTGATCATATCCTGATTCTACAATGTTTGAGTGGAGATGGCAGAGCTGATAGCGCTTCGGTTTTTAGAAACAACCAAATCACAACCACCAATACTTACCCGATAAGTGTTCCTGGCGTAATGTCTATCAATGGAAATAGTGCAACAACAGGTGGTTCACAACCCTACCAGTTTTACTATTATTTTTATGATATGCGTATTCGAACTGCCGCTTGCCCAAGTGCAAGAACAGCGGTAGTTGCCAATACGCCCGCCAATCCAGTTATCACTCAGCAAGCCGACTCATTGGTATCCTCCATTGCAACGGGCAACCAATGGTACTATAATGATACCCTGCTAGTTGGGGCCAATAATCCTTCTTATCGCCCTACAAAATCCGGTCAATACAAAGTAATTATTTATGATGCCTTTGGTTGTCAACTTACTTCCAATACCATCAACATAACCATTACCGCACTTACCGAACAAATGGCAGAGGAAATCAAGTTGCGAGTGTCGCCCAATCCAAATAACGGAAGGTTCAACCTTTCTTTCCGCGTAGCAACCAAATCAGACCTATGGATAGATATACTGGATGCAACCGGTAACAAAATTTTCACAGCCAATCAGGCTGATTTCATCGGCGCTTATTCTAAAGAAATCAATTTAAGTCAGGTTTCTTCCTCATTATATCTGGTAAGGATTCAGCATAACAAGAAAATTTATCTGAAGAAAATTGTTATACAGCGATAATCCGTTTTGCATCATTTTCAAAAGCCGATACAAAATATCGGCTTTTTTGTGTGCAGTTTTTTCTCAAACATCCAGATAGGTGGGGTGTACAAATAGGGAAAATCAATTCTCTTTCAGGTAGCTTCTAAATCTTAGGAATCTATTATAGGCAGCCCTATTTTACTGAATACAGTTTATTTTATTGAAATATTCAATCTTATTCATGATAATTTTTTAGTATTTATATTTTACTTGCCAACTTTTAGTAAAAGATTGCTACACTATGAAATCGATTGCGTAGATGGCAAGAGCAATTGCCTAAAAGGATAACATATTTTGTTACCTTTACTATCTATTAATTTAAAACCATATGGCAGAACCATGGCGCACGGGAACCGTGATTAAATTAGAAAATGAAACGGCGAATTGCAGAAGATTTTGGATTCAGGTTCCTGAATTAGCATCTTTCGACTTTATTCCCGGTCAATTTGTTACCCTAGATTTGCCCATACATGAGCAAAAGAACAAGCGCTGGAGAAGCTATTCTATTGCCTCTGCACCCGATGGCACGAATGTGTTTGAACTGGTGATCGTGTTTCTAGAAGGTGGCTTGGGCACTACCTATTTATTTAATGAAGTTACCCTGGGTACTGAAATCATTTTACGCGGCCCACAGGGTAAATTCACCCTACCCGAAACAATTGATCACGATATATTCCTGATTTGTACTGGAACCGGTATCGCACCCTTCCGCTCTATGGCACACTGGTTGCACAATCATAAAAAACCACACCAACAAGTTCACCTCGTATTTGGATGCCGAAAATTTGAAGATGGATTATATATCAAAGAATTGAACGATCTGGCTGCTGCTGAACCTGGCTTTCATTTTCACCCCTGCTACTCTCGCGAAACTGAAGTACCAGCCGGTGCTTACAAAGGATATGTTCATCAGGTATATGAACAACTCACTCAGCAAGGTAGCATTCCTGCTAAGTTTTATTTGTGTGGCTGGAAAAACATGATAGACGAAGCAAAAGAAAGAATCGTGGCCCTTGGGTACGACAAAAAAGCTATCCACCTAGAAATATACGGCTAATCGGCTATCCCGTTTATCGTATGTTACTGAATCTGCGCGGATACCAACTCACGCACCTGGCTCATCAATACTCGTTCCTGCACCATTGAGTCTCTGTATCGTATGGTAACCGTTTGATCTGTTAGCGTTTGATGATCGATGGTAACACAGAAAGGCGTTCCAATGGCATCTTGGCGACGATAACGCTTTCCGATGGCATCCTTCTCCTCATAAAAACACTTGAAAAAGGGTTTACATTCATTCATCAAGTCGCGGGCTACTTCTGGTAATCCGTCTTTCTTGGTTAATGGCAAAATCGCAAGTTTAATAGGCGACAGTACTGGAGGGATATGCAATACCACCCTACTATCCTTAGAACCATCCTCTTTAGTAAGTTGCTCATCCTCATATGCATTCGACAATATCAACAAAAACATCCGGTCTAATCCAATGGAAGTTTCTATCACATAGGGAACATAATTCTGATTGATCTCGTTGTCGAAATATTGGAGTTTCTTTTTACTATAAATCTGATGCTGGGTTAAATCGAAATCACCACGCGAGTGTATTCCCTCTACTTCTTTAAACCCAAATGGAAACTGGAACTCAATATCGCAGGCTTCCTTCGCATAATGAGCCAACTTTACATGGTCGTGAAAGCGATATTTTTCCGCTGCAATCCCCAAACCGAGGTGCCATTGTAAGCGGGCTTCTTTCCAGTATTTGTACCAGTCACCTTCTGTACCGGGACGAACAAAAAACTGCATTTCCATTTGCTCAAATTCACGCATGCGGAATATAAATTGACGGGCCACTATTTCATTGCGAAAAGCCTTTCCGGTTTGTGCAATCCCAAAAGGAATTTTCATCCGGGCAGTTTTTTGCACGTTCAAAAAATTCACAAAAATTCCTTGAGCCGTTTCGGGCCGCAAATAAATCGTATCCGACTCTTCCGCCACCGACCCCACCTGGGTGGAGAACATGAGATTAAACTGACGAATATCCGTCCAGTTGCCCGTTCCACTTACACTACATACAATTTTATGGTCTACCAATAATTGTTTGAGTGCAACAAAATCTTCTGCCCCCAGCAAAGTATCCATATGTGCCAGCAATGCAGAAGCCCCTTCGCTATCTCCGGCTTGCGTAAGCTCATCCGCCTTGGCTTCTAGTAAATGATCTACCCGATAGCGCTTTTTACTATCGCGATTATCAATCATTGGGTCGCTAAAGTTATCAACGTGGCCACTTGCTTTCCAGGTTGTAGGGTGCATAAAAATAGCCGCATCAATACCCACAATATTCTCATGCAGTTGGGTCATACTTTTCCACCAGTAATCCCGGATATTCTTTTTCAGCTCACTACCGTAAGGACCATAATCGTAAACGGCTCCCAGTCCATCGTAAATTTCGCTACTGGGAAATACAAATCCATATTCTTTGGCATGTGCGATAATCGCAGGCAATAATTGATCAACAGGTGTACTCATAGCCCTGCAAAAATACAGGATTACCCTTGCTTTGCGAAACGTATGCAAATGGGTAGTTTACCGAAAAAAATCCCTATTAAGCCGGTCGTGATATTTTTCTCAGCCAAAACCAATAAATTGGGTATTTTTATACAAATAACTAGTATGAGATTAATAGTACGAATTGGCCTGTTATTGGCGCTACCGCTGCTTAGTTTTGCCCAAACCCCTGATGAGTATCCGGCAGATTATCTTTCTCCTGCTTTCCATGCCAGCAGAAGGGCCGCTTTTCGCGAAAAAATGCCTGAAAAATCGGTGGCGGTATTTTTTGCTGCCCCCCAGAAAGTGCGTAATAATGATGTGAATTATATCTATGCCCAAAATAAAAACTTTTATTACCTAACCGGTTTGGAAGAACCCAATGCAGTATTGCTGTTGTTCAAACAGCCCGTTACCATTCTGCAAAAAACAGGTACAGAGTTTATTTTTGTGCAATCTAGAAATCCCCAGCGAGAAATGTGGACAGGCAAAATTTTAGGGGCAGCTGGTGTGCAGGAAAAATATCAATTGAATGCAGTATTTTCTACCGAGCAGTTTTCGGGTAAATTGGTAGATTGGTCACAGCTGGATACAGTGATTTCATCTTTTAGAAACGACCAGATTTTATTTAAATATCCCGGCCGCGGAGATATCCTGGCCAATATGGCTGCTTCTCTTGACTCTGCATTAATGGGAGCTGGAAAGTCGGCTGCTCCTACTATCGCAATGAATATCCTACAGGTATTACGCGGCATCAAACAACCGGAAGAAATTGCCCTGATGGAAAAAGTAGTCAACATGAGTGTGGAAGGGCACAATAGTGTGATGCGTTCGATGAAACCGGGCATGCACGAATACGATGCCCAAGCCATTATGGAATATGAATTCAAGAGCCGGGGCTCGGAATATGTGGGATACCCTAGCATCAATGGTTCTGGCGCAAATACCTGCATCCTCCACTACGAAACCAATCAGCGAACATTACAGGATGGTGATCTGTTATTGAGTGATTGTGCCGCTGAGTACCATGGCTATAGTGCCGATGTTACCCGCACAATTCCAATAAACGGAAAATTTTCTCCCGAACAAAAAATCATTTACGAATTAGTATTGGCGGCTCAGGATGCGGCTTTTGCAGAATGTAAACCCGGGAAAC
This sequence comes from uncultured Bacteroidota bacterium, assembly GCA_903899675.1. Classification (GTDB taxonomy): domain Bacteria; phylum Bacteroidota; class Bacteroidia; order Chitinophagales; family Chitinophagaceae; genus Sediminibacterium. The sequence goes on from CAIUKP010000043.1 coordinate 5,215, forward strand.
AATTTTCAGACCCGCATGCTGCGGCAGTAAATGTAATTGCGAAAGGACTAAAAGAATTAGGCATCATCAGTTCCGAAAACCAGGTACGCACTTATTTTCCACATGGTACTTCGCATCATTTGGGGTTAGATGTACACGATATGGGCCGGAGAGCCACCCTTGAACCGGGTATGATTTTTACGGTTGAACCAGGCATCTATATTCCACCAGGCAGCCCCTGCGATAAAAAATGGTGGTCGATTGGTGTGCGAATTGAAGATGATCTTTTGATTACGGCTGATGGATATAAAAACCTCTCAGCTGGTTCTCCAAGATCCGTGGAAGCCATCGAAAAAATGGCACGCCAGTCATCTATCTTCCGCAAGAAGAAATAACTAAGGGCAAGCCAAAGAATCCATTTTGGAGGATTTATAATTTATCGTTCAGCCGATGCCGATCAGCATCCCGTAAAGATTTTTTTTCGAAATTCTTTTCCAGTGCCTCGGTTAAATTAACCCCGGTTTGATTGGCTAAACAGATAAGTACCCATAATACATCCGCCATCTCATCGGAGAGTTCACGATTTTTGTCGGACTCTTTGAATGATTGCTCACCGTATTGCCGAACCATTAAACGACTCAGCTCTCCTACTTCCTCCATCAGAATACCCAAATTGGTAAGTTCATTAAAATAACGGACCCCCACGGTTTGGATCCATTGATCTACATTTTCCTGGGCTTGAGCAATGGTTAAACTCATAAGATAGTTTTACTGGGTTATTTTATTCTTTGTTTTTAGAATCCATCCAAATAGTTACGGGACCATCATTCAGCAAACTCACTTTCATATCTGCCCCAAAAACTCCGGTGGCAACGGGTTTGCCTAAAGCGTTTGATAGTTCGGCAATCATTGATTCGTACAATGGGATGGCCTGCTCTGGCCGGGCTGCACGGATATAAGATGGACGATTTCCTTTTTTGGTACTGGCATGCAGGGTAAACTGACTCACCAGTAAAATATCTCCCCCAACTTCTAAACAACTTTTATTCATTACCTCTTGCTCGTCGTTAAAAATTCGGAGGTTAACTAGTTTTCCGGTAATCCAGGCAATATCTTCCTCGGTATCAGCCGCTTCGAAGCCTACAAAAACCAGCAATCCCGAATCAATCTGGCCTGTTATTTGATGATTTACCCGAACGGCTGCTTCCGAAACCCGTTGCACTACGATTCTCATATGTAATCTACTAAATTGTACGAACTTTACTGCCATGAAGATAGTTATTACCCCCGAAATTCAATTTCAAACGGCCCGCAGCGGGGGAAAAGGAGGGCAAAATGTGAACAAGGTAGAAACCATGGTAGAAGGTCGTTGGCATATTGGATCTTCGGAAATTTGTACGGATGAACAAAAAGCCTTGATTCGCGAAAAACTAGCCAACAAAATCACCAATGAAGACTGGCTTTTGGTTAAATCACAATCAGAAAGAACCCAATGGTTAAATAAAAAGTCGGTGATTGAAAAAATGAATCGGATGATTGCCCAAGCCATCATACCCCCTATTGTGCGCCGTGCCACTCAACCGACTGCTGCTTCAAAAGAAAAAAGACTAGAGCATAAAAAAAGAAATGCGCTGAATAAAGTGCTGAGAAAAAAATTCAACTTCAACGAATGAGGCAAATCGGTTTACTCTTTATATCAGTATTGATGGCCGGTATTTTGCAACAAACTGCAGCCCAATCTGTTGCCAGCAGAGATTCGCTTACAATTGAAATTGTACCCAGGGTTGGTGAAAAAAAATGGACGCCTCAAGCCACCTATACCAATGCATCGGGAGAAGCTTTTTCAATTGATAAATGTCTTTTCTATCTCTCAAATTTTGCTGTTCAATCCTCTTCCGGAAAATGGTTCCCAATTCGGGATAGTTATTTTCTGGCGAATATTTTGGATAGCAGTAGCTTACAAATTCGTTTACCCATACTCTCTTCGGATATTGTAAACATTCGATTTTTATTGGGCGTAGATAGTACCAAAAATGTTAGCGGTATTCAATCGGGGGTGCTAGACCCTGCACGTGGCATGTTCTGGACCTGGAACACAGGATATGTGATGGCAAAAATGGAAGGCAGTTCCCCAGTTTCTCCTATGCCCGGAAAAAAATTCACTTATCATGTGGGGGGATTTGCTGGTGAACAAAATGTGGCAAAATTTATACAACTGGCCATTGATATAAAATCCATCGAACAACATCACATTTTGCTGGCTGCCGATTTATTGAGTTGGTTCAATGGTGCTAGTTCCCTATCCATTGCTGCGAATCCGATTTGCCATGTACCAGGAAAACTAGCCAATCAAATAGCCAATAATTATCAATTTCAATTTAGAGTGATTCAGTAACCATGAAGCAATATCGCCTATATATAACAATACTCATGATTGTACTTTCTGGTATTGCTTGGGTACAGACGGATAATTGGTGGGGGCCTTTGCATCCCGTAAAATTCAACACGCCCAAAGGCTGGCCGGCACCTGTGTATGATTTTTCTGCCAACCCACTTACCAAAGAAGGTATTGCTTTGGGCAAACAATTGTTTTATGATGGCATACTCAGTAAAGATGGCATGGTTTCTTGTGGTACTTGTCACCAATCATTTGGCGGCTTTGCAACTTACGATCATAGTCTGAGCCATGGTATCGAAAATCGCTTTTCTACCCGCAATGCTCCCGGAATCGTAAACATGGCTTGGCAGAAAAATTTTATGTGGGATGGCGGTATCCTTCACCTCGACCTTCAGCCACTGGCCCCGATTACTGCCGAAAATGAAATGGGAGAAACCTTGGATAGTGTATTGCATAAGTTAAATACACATGCCGACTATCGCAAAAAATTTCAGCAAGCTTTTGGCGTAAAAAAAATCACCACCCTCGAATTAGGTAAAGCCATCAGTCAATTTGTACTTATCCTGGTAAGCAATAATAGCAAATACGACCGGGTAATGCGGGGGGATGACAAATTTATTTTACCCGAACAACTCGGTTATGAAATGTTTCAGCAAAAATGTATCACCTGCCATCCCCCACCGTTTTTTACTGATTTTAGTTTTCGAAATGCAGGGCTAGCCGAAGATGAGGTACTGCAGGATAAAGGTAGAATGCGGATAACCGGAAAAACTGCCGACTCCCTGCATTTTAAAGTGCCGAGTTTACGGAATGTTGCCCTTAGTTTTCCGTATGGGCATGATGGGCGCTGGGCTACCCTTCGGAATGTTTTTGAACATTACCGCAGCAAGCAAACTCGCCCACTGGGAACGGATTCTCTATTGAAAAATGGTATACCGCTTAGTAACTACGAGATTGGTCAACTAACCGCTTTTTTATATACCCTAACCGATTCTACCCTGATTACCAATCCGGCATTTTTACCAGAAGAGTTGAACCGATTACAAAAACAAGAGCGGGATATACATCAAAACAAGCGAGATTGATTACTTTCGGGTGAGCAGATATTTTAGTAAACGGCATAATAAATTTTTAGTGAGCGGGATAAAAAAACTAGCACAACAAACGATCTGGTACGGCTTAAGTTCAATGGCCGCCCGATTAATCAATTATCTGCTTACTCCTTATTTAACTTACAAGTTCACTACTGCGCAATATGGGGAAATGTCTATCATCTATGCATTTTTCCCCTTTATGAATGTGTTGTTTAGTTATGGTATGGAAACCACATTTTTTCGTTTTTCCCAGGGAAATGATAATAAGTCAGTTCACAATACTGCATCCACTTCATTGATTATTTCTACCCTGGTTTTATCAGCGATATTATTAAGCATAACGGGACCGATTTCGCACATGCTGAATATTTCTGCACATCCAGAATATTTGTATTTATGTGTTGGAATTATTGCAACAGATGCTATCACCATCATTCCCTTTGCCAAACTAAGGCAGGAGGGCAGACCAGTAAAATTTGCCCTCATTAAGATTGGTGGAATTTTGTGCAATATGGCTTGTATTTATTTTTTACTCAGCTATGCTCCGCATTGGGTGAAAACGCATCCTGGTAATTTTTCGGAAAGTTATTTTACAGGGGCATGGGCAGTGGGCTATGTGTTGGTAGCTAATCTTATTCAAAACTTGCTGATTCTTTTGTTATTGAATAAAGAGTTAACCAGCTTTCAATGGAAGCCCGATCGGGCACTTTGGGTTAGCATGCTGCGGTATGGATTACCTCTTATTATTGTAGGTATGGCCGGAACCATAAATGAAACCTTTGATCGTATTATGTTGGGTTGGTGGGCTCCTGTGAAAGGCGTAGAAGCTGCAAAGGCAGAAGTGGGCATTTATTCGGCCTGCTATAAGCTTTCAATTTTTATTTCCCTTGCAGTGCAAGCATTCAAAATGGGCGCCGAGCCTTTCTTTTTTAAACTGTCCACGCAGGAAGATGCCCCCAAACATTATGCAAGGGTGATGAAATTTTTTGTAATTATCCTATGCGGTATGTACCTGGTAGTAATGCTCTATCTCGATATCTGGAAACACTTTATCCAAAACAAGGCGATGTGGGTAGGCCTTAGTGTTGTGCCTTTATTACTTTTGGCTAACATTTTCTTGGGGATCTATTACAACCTCAGCGTATGGTACAAATTAGGAAACCGAACGATGGCGGGTGCCTGGATAACAATCGTGGGAGCAATCATTACCCTTGCTATTAATTACTGGGGGATTCCGCATTTTAGTTATGTGGCCAGTGCCTGGGCTACCTTGGTTTGTTATGGCAGCATGATGGTAATCAGTTATCTGTGGGGTCAAAAAGTATATCCAGTACCTTATGCGATTAACAGATTGCTCTTGTATTTGTTGATTGCTGTATTATTGGGAAAAGCCAATGAATGGATCAGTTTACCCAATAGCTTTCCAACCATAGTTCACTTGCTCAAATCAACCGTTTTCCTATTAATATTTGTAAGTTTATTATACACCTTGGAAAAGGAAGAAATAAAAAAACTACCCCTGATTGGTAAATGGGTACGTTAAATGAAACAACATGGCAGAAGATTTACACTTGATAACCGGAACCAAATCCGAACAATACGAAGCACTTATCCCTCAAATAAAGGGTTTACTAGATGGGGAGCCTGATATGATTGCCAATCTGGCCAATGTTTGTGCTGCACTTCATCAACAGTTCAACTGGCTTTGGGTGGGATTTTATCTGGTTAAATATGATATCCTTGTTTTAGGTCCCTTCCAAGGCCCCGTTGCCTGCACCCGAATCCGAATGGGTAAAGGCGTTTGTGGCAGCAGCTGGGAGCAACAAAAAACTTTGATTGTACCCGATGTGGAAGCTTTTCCAGGGCATATTGCTTGTAGCAGCCAGTCTAAATCGGAAATTGTTGTGCCCCTAAAAAAAGGAAATTCCATACTGGGTGTTTTGGATGTAGATAGTACCCAATTGAATCATTTTGATACTACCGATCAATATTACCTAGAACAAATTACGGCCCTTTTGGAACCATGCTTGTAATGATTTGATTAACAGCAGGTTATCAATAAAAGATTAAAAGAAGGTAAATTATCGTACCTTTGCACCATTCATATAAGCTCTCTACAGGCTGATCACACTTCCGTGACAAAGTTTTTCAGATCATTTACGGGTAGGTTATATACCAGTTGATACCATTTCAACAGGTACTCATATTATCATTTTTTACATGACATTCGAATCGTTACACATTATTCCCTCTATTTTAGAGGC
>CAIUKP010000044.1 GCA_903899675.1 uncultured Bacteroidota bacterium
ACTGGCGGGAACATATCCGGCTTCGTCCGGGCATGTATATCGGAAAAACCGGGGATGGATCCGCTCCGGATGATGGCATATATGTGTTGATAAAAGAAGTGCTGGATAACTGCATCGACGAATATACCATGGGCTATGGTAAACAGGTAGAGATTGGCATTACCGCTAAAACCGTATCCATCCGCGATTATGGGAGGGGCATCCCACTGGGAAAAGTGGTGGATGTGGTAAGTAAAATCAATACGGGTGCCAAATACGACAGCAAAGCTTTTCAGAAGAGTGTGGGATTAAATGGGGTAGGTACCAAAGCGGTAAACGCACTCAGTGAGCATTTTCGCGTTACCGCATATCGCGATGGCAAGCAAAAAACCGCTGAATTTGAGAAGGGAGTGTTGTTGAAAGACCATAAAGAGAGCAAGTCCGATGAGGCCAATGGTACCTTGGTTGAGTTTCTGCCCGATGAGCAAATATTCAAGCATTTCGACTACAAAAATGAATACATCGAAAACCAGCTTTGGAATTATTGTTTTTTAAATGCAGGTTTAAACATTCATTTTAATGGCAAGAAATATGTGAGTAAGAATGGACTCCTCGATCTATTGCAAAAGAAAACTTCTGCCGACGAATTGCGGTACCCTATCATCCACCTAAAAGGGGAGGATATTGAACTAGCTCTCTCTCATAACAACGATTACGGGGAGGATATTTTTTCGTTTGTAAATGGACAATACACAACCCAGGGTGGAACCCATCAACAGGCATTTCGTGAGGCCTATGTGAAAGTAGTGCGCGACTTCTTTAAAAAAGATTACGAAGCCTCTGATATTCGCACCAGCATTGTAGCAGCCATTTCCGTTCGGGTACAAGAGCCGGTTTTTGAAAGTCAAACCAAAACCAAATTAGGCTCGGTATCCGTTTTTGAGGGTGGCCCATCCATGAAGAATTTTGTACTGGATTTTTTAGCCAAAGAACTTGATAATTTTCTGCACCGCAATCCCTCTGTTGCTGAAGCACTGAAGAAAAGAATTGAGCAGAATGAGCGGGAAAGAAAAGAACTGGCAGGCATTAAAAAGTTGGCAAACGAAAGAGCCAAAAAAGCCAATCTGCACAACAAAAAATTACGCGACTGTCGGGTACATTTTAATGAAGAACCCCCCACAAAAAACAAAGAAGAGTTTGTTTTATTGCAAAATCAAACTACCCTCTTTATTACAGAAGGAGATAGTGCCAGTGGTAGCATAACCAAATCACGCAATGTAGATTACCAGGCGGTATTCAGTTTACGAGGAAAGCCACTGAATTCTTTCGGACTATCCAAAAAAGTGGTGTACGAGAATGAAGAGTTTAATCTGCTGCAACATGCGTTGAATATTGAGGATGGGCTAGAAGCGCTTAGATACAATCAAATTATCATAGCTACCGATGCCGATGTGGATGGGTCGCATATTCGGTTGTTGTTAATGACTTTCTTTCTGCAGTTTTTTCCGGATCTGGTAAAACACGAACACGTCTATATTCTGGAAACGCCGCTGTTTCGCGTAAGAAATAAGCAGGAAACGATTTATTGTTACGATGAAACGGAGAAAAGAGAAGCGGTAAAAAAATTAGGCAACAAACCTGAAATTACCCGATTCAAAGGATTGGGAGAGATTAGTCCGGAAGAGTTTGGAAAATTCATCGGTCCCGAAATGCGCAAGCAACTGGTAACCATCAATAATGAAGTGGGCATCTTTGATATTCTGGATTTTTATATGGGAAAAAATACCCCCGAACGGCAGGAAAAAATTATTGAT
>CAIUKP010000045.1 GCA_903899675.1 uncultured Bacteroidota bacterium
GTCAGTGGGGAAATTTCCCAGAAGACCCAGAAAAAGCTAGTCTCGTGTTTGCGCGCGCTGCGGTTAAAAATCCTAATAATGTCAAAAGAATTATTGAAAAATATAGACCTAAATTACCTAATACACCAGCTAATGCTACCCCAGTCAATGGTGGAAAAAGAAATAAGACACTAAAAAGAAAATAATGAATAGGTCTACGGTTTTTGAAGATATTGTTCTGACTATATAGAAATGAAAGTTACGGTTGCCTCCTACATCGCCGAATACATTGGTGCATTCTTTTTTATCCTCGCCATCTTCGCAAGTGGTGGTAATCCTTTAATCATTGGCGCTGCTTTAGCTTTAGTCATCTTCCTAGTTGCCTCCATTAGCGGCGGCCACGTCAACCCTGCCGTTTCACTAGCAATGTATATGGATGGTACTCTAAAGCCTATGGACCTATTTAGCTATGTGTTCGCACAACTACTCGGTGGTGTAAGTGCGTTCTACGCCTATAAAATGGTTAAGGCCTAAACAAGGGGACGCAAGCCTCCCCTTAAACACCTGTTGTTGGAAACTTGAATATTTTCAAATAAAAGTATCAAAAAAGAAATAACTCTTGATTTTTGCGAACTTTTTCCTAAAAAGTTCATTTTTTAACAAATGCTAATGCGAGAAGACATAGCACACCTACTACAATAATAGTAGATGGTTTTGTCATCATACTTTCAAATGCTTCTTGTTGTTGAGTTTGAGCAGGTGTTCCATCTGGATTAAATGTTTTCGGTGCGGCTGCCCATTGATCCCTTGTAAGATTTACAGGATTTCCTTGCGCATCTGTATCTTGTACCCAATATGTCTGTACATAACCATTACCATTATTAACAGCTGTTTCAGGATTTGAAATCCATACTTCTCCTGTATCTGGATCTGCAATTCTTCCATATGAGTCGCCAACAGGCATTGTTACTTGTTTACATTGTGGATATCCTGAACCAAATAGTGCATTAATTAGTGGACTAGGATTTAGTGCATTTTCAGCATCTTCAATCATACCAGGAGCTAAACCTTTTAATGGTGGTAAACCCATTTCAGCCATAACCATTTTAAGTTTATCACCAAGTGCGTCTCCTTGAGTAATTCCTTGCATATATTGCCACATATCTGCGCCATTTGAACAAGATACACCCGTCTTTATAAAATAATTAACACCAAGTGGAGCCAATGGCATACCTTGTGTTAATCCTGTGGATGGTGCTCCAAAACCAATTTGGTCTGAATAGAATCCAACACCCTTTACAGCATTAATAACTGAATCCATTGAATCGCCAACTTCAACGCCAATTTGCGGTGGTGTCATCATTGCGTCCGCAGGTTTATAGGGTGAACCAAAGAATCCAATCCCTGATGGAACCATACTCGGAAGGATTGATGTTCTTGTCTCTGAACCCTGTTGCGGCGCAGATTGATTTGGACTAGGTACTACCGAATTATTGGCAGAATTTGTTAAGTTACTTGTTGAATCTGATGCGTAACTCATTTACCTATTAGCACTTTTTAGAAAAAAAGTGCCGTGTGTTAAAAATTTGAAACTGATTCTTGTCTGGAATAGCAGGGTAGCAAATATGGAAACATTATTTAAAAGTCGTTCTAACCTTCCACCTATCAAAGAACTTGAACCCTTTGAAAGCTGGGAGGATGACCCATCCCTACGGGATGAATCCAAGAAATCATTCACACTCGATACAGACAGCTGCCCCCTCTGTTTTAATACAGATTGTCTTGATACGAGTGAACTAATTACCTGTAAAGAATGCGGTTATGTTATAGCCCGTCCTTTTGACAATACTGCTGAATACCGCTACTTCTCTCAAGAAGACCGTGGTGGAGACCCAACACGTGTAGGTGCACCTCAAGATCCACGTCTTCCTGAAGCATCACTTGGAACTGTCATTCTTAATGGATATGGTACTGCGAAAACAATGTATAGAGTTCGTAAATACCACTCCTGGAACACAGTACCATACAAGTAA
>CAIUKP010000046.1 GCA_903899675.1 uncultured Bacteroidota bacterium
CTGTTTTTACCAAATATTTTGGCGTTTTTGGAGTTTCTGCGAATTATACCTACACCCAATCTAAAATTACTAGGGATAGTATGATTTATTCATCCTCTCCTTCTAAATATGTTTCAGAAACTCGGCCTTTACAAGGTCAATCCAATCACATTGGAAATATCTCCTTGATTTATAAAAATCCAAAAATTGGATTAGATGTTCAGGTTGCAGGAGTTTACACTGGGGAGCGAATAGTATTTGTTAGTCCTTATTACAACCTCCACTATTGGCAATCACCAATCATGCAGTTGGATATTTCATTTGAGAAGCGGTTTGCTAAAAAATTCTCTTTCTATGGAAAGTTGAATAATTTAACCAACTCGCCTTATGAATTATCTCTTAAACAGCCTTACAATGAATATCTAAAATCAAGTGGATCAAGACCCCTTTCATTGCAAGAAAAACCTGATGATAGAATCATTGTTCAAAGAGATTATTATAAGGTTTCCCTGTTATTTGGACTTCGGTATAAATTATAATATTAACTTATTTTATGAATATGAAATCGATTAAAATTTTCTTCAGTTTTTGTTTTGTAGTTTTTTTAGGCAGTGCTTGTAAAAAGACGGATGAAGTTAAAGACCTATCTGCTGCAGTGGTATATGTAGCTGCGCCTATTAGTGAAACAACTTGTTTAAATGGTGCCATAAAGGGTACTATGCTCGCCGGAAAAACTTATTCTGTATGTGGGGATGTTTTCGTTAATTCCGGAGATACACTCACCATTCAGGAAGGAGTAACCGTTAATTTTACCGGCACTGGTGGTGTTCCCTGTGGATTGGGAGTGAAGGGAACGCTTTTGTGTTTAGGCACTAAAGAAAAGCCCATTTGGTTAACCTATCCTGGTGTTACTAGAACTGATGCTCTTGGTTCAGATCCTAATCTGGATCCTGCTTTGAAGGGTAAATGGACAGGTGTAATTGGAGCAACTACTTGTCCGCTAATGGTAGTGAAGTGGACGCATATTGATTTTGGAGGAGCTACCATTACTACAGCTATGAAGAGTTTTACTGGCGGTTCTAGTCCTTATTCTATTTATTTTGCTAATCCAGCCGGCGTATTCATTTTAGAAGATTCTTGGATATATGGTAGCGTTGATGATCCTTTCCGGATTAATGGAGGAAAAATTAATGTGATGCGCAACACATTCGAGAAATGTGGATACACTGGTGGAGAGGCCATGAATTCTAAAGCGGGAACCATTGGCAACTTTGCTTATAACTTGTGTATTGGAATGGCTACTAACGGCCCTAAAATGTCGAATGTAAATGTTTTACCAGGTTTTCCAGCCACCAATGTTAACTGTTATAATAACACCATTATTAATAGTGGATATAGAAGACTTGCAGCGGGTAGAGGAGGTTCTATCAATTTTGAAGAAGGTTCAGGTGGCTTAGCCTATAATAATTTAATCGTGAATTGTAAGTTTGGATTGCGTATTGTTCAAACACCAATCGCTGATACTGCTAATATAAGGTATGGTTACAACTGGTATTATGCTGATTCTATTAACGTGGCCAGTCAATTTATTCCATCTTTGGCTGTAAGTACTTGTATCAGTCAGCCGCAAGAAACCGATATTCCTAAGCCCTCTACCTATTTGCCTTCAGGTTGGAAGGTAGGTGATGTATATACAGCACCAAGCAGTGTTGTAGGATTAAATAATCCGCAATTTGCCAATGCACCCGTTCCTTTGCCAGCTGGATTACAGTTAAGAGATATTGCGGTAGTAGGTAATTTTGATTTCCGTTTGAAGTCGACATCTCCTTGTATTGGGTCTGGTTTTATAGGATTTTCTCCCCGATTGGATGTGCCGGTTGATGCTAAGTATGGTTCTAGTGAAATCACACCACCTGGAAAAGATATGGGATGCTATCAAAGCAATGGTAGAGGTAATGTGCATTAATGCCAAAGTATAAGCATATTCAGTTGAGTGGCAGATTTATGCCAATACTTATAGTTTGTTTTTTACTTTTTTATGAGGCACCTGCCCAGAAAAGTGAGTTAACGCATATAGTATTTACCTCTGATTTGCATTTTGGATTGTATAAGAGTACATTCAGAGGAAATTCACAAGTTAGTGCTGCTTCGGTAAATGCTTACATGCTTAAGGCTATGGCTAGTTTAGTCAATAGCCAATTGCCTAAAGATGGAAAAATAGGATCTGGCGAAAAAGTAGCATCTATATCTGCGCTTATAATAACAGGAGATATTGTAAATCGACAGGAAATAGGTATTCAGTCGGCCAGCAAATCTTGGGAAGAATTTTCTTCCTTTTATTTATACAAAAATATATTTCCAGCTCAAAAAAATCACCCACAGATTTGTTTACTTCCCGGCAACCATGATATCAGTAATTTGGTTGGATACCATAAACCAATGAATCCACTTTTTGACTCAAGTTCGTATTTGGGTATTTATCGGTATATGTTTCCTGATTCAAATCAAGTAACTAAAATTAATTATCCCAAAGAGCGTATACATTATTCAAAAGATTTATCAGGTATTCATTTTGTTTTTTTGAATCTCTGGCCCGATAGTGCTGAACGAAAATGGATTGAAGAAGATTTATCAGGTATAGATACTTCTACACCTGTTTTACTTTTCGCCCATTCTTCCCCAGATGTAGAGGCGAAGTTTTTTATCAATCCGAATAATGATCATACGGTAAATAGTAAGGATAAATTTGAAAATCTGTTAAGTGAAGAATTTCAAGATGGTTTACAGGTTTCTGATTCAGCCAAACAAGAACAACAAGCTTTCGCTGAATTTGTACGGCGACATCCTGCGATAAAGGCCTATTTTCATGGGCATTCTAATTTTACTGAATTTTATACCTGGCAAGGCCCAGATAGTTCGCTACAACTTCCCTGTATTCGGGTGGATTCTCCACTAAAAGGAAAATTCTCAGCAAAAGATGAATCCCAGTTGTCGTTTGAGTTAATTACTATCGATTCAACGAATCGTTCAATTATTGTTCGGGAATGTTTTTGGAATAAAAACTGGGATTCTCCGGGAAAAGCTTCAATTTCTTTTGGTTCGAACTTTTCTTTTTCTTTCTAATTTAATAAGACGCCTAGATATGTTGTTTTCGTTTTTGGTTAACCTTGCTATCACTTGGTTTTATTTAATTTCAGAGGAAATGTTTACCTAGATCTCCTTTTCAGAATAACAACATTTTTCAAAACCTAGATATAGATTAGCTATTGTAGAAGTGAATGGAATTAGAAATGGGCTAACTTTCTTGAATCACTTCCCCACCCCCTTCACTATCCTTTCAATTTGCCCATATGCATTTGGCAGGGCAGCATGTATGCGCTGATAGGTGGCAGATGAGATATTATTTGTATCAAAAGGTACATGACGAACATATTTTTTTGATTCTCCCGCCTGGCGGCCATATTTGTACTGATAAGTGAACCATCCATCTTCCTGCAACTGTACTTCGGATAAAGATCGGTTGGGAATGGTAATAAAAAAGGCATTCTCCTGTTTTTTGGTCGTTTCCTGCGCCAGATTCATGGCACGCAATGCCAGATAGGCTTCTTTCGCTGTTTCATAAGAAGGGTCTATCTGGGCTACTTCTTTGGCAAGATAATCGCGGTAGCGGTATCCGGTGTTGTCTTGATAATCGTATAACTCCCTCAGCACTTGTTGTATAATAGGCCGCATAAAGGGATAATGCGTACAACCCAAAATCAGGGTATTCATCGGCAGCGTAGTTTTGTTCTGCCGCATTTTTTCTAGTAAACTTACCAGGTGATAGCGCACATAATTTTCAGGGTCGTTTAATTGTATGTCCTGACAAGCCCCTTTGTCATCATATTCGCAGAGTAATTTATTACCGGTTTGATTAAAATGATAAATCGATAGGAGTGTGGTATCTATTTTATATTGAGCATTTTTAATGGAAGGACCTTTATACTCTTTGCGATAGCGGGTGGCAGTATCTACATAGTAACTCCAGTCTCTGTCGATGCTTTCTGCCAATCCTGCGCCGCCCTGACTAACAATAACGGGTGTTTCCATACCCTTTTGTGCAGCCATTTCTAATAGCGTTCTTGGATAGCCATTCGATGCAACCGTGCCTGCCGTTGCAAAAACGCCAATAGCACCCCGCTGGTGGGTTGACTGATATTGCAGGGCTGCTTTTACTCCGGCATCAATTACACCAATCGCAGCCACCGGATATTGATCATTTTTTAAAAAGGCCCGAATATCAGTGAGTGCAAAAGCAGTAGCCGTATTACAGGCCAGTACCAGCATTTTAACCCCTGATTTCCCCGCTTGTTTCCAAGTTCCATTTGCAGCAGTTTCGAATGAATCGCCCAATAAAAACTGCATATTTTTTAGGATATGCTCTTTTAGAAGTGGCGTTTTGTTTTCCGCCGCATAATTACCATAGGGCATATTGGCCTGATCGGCGAGGTATTGAAAATGCTCTTTGTCGAAATCGGGCTTTCCATCTTTTCCCGGCTCGCCGGTAATATTATTGAACTCATCAATAGTAAGTAAGGCCTCCAACACGGTAAGTCCGCCAGTACCGGAATCAAATACACCAATGGGGGCAGCCCGTGAAACAGTTTTCAACTGCGCCTGTATCGGTGAAACGGCCAAAAGAAAAATAAATAAGATACAGTTGGAGCAATACATAAGCGTTCAGTTTGGTTTCAGATAAATAAGGGAAATGAGTACCGACTTACCCGATAATACACTAAGGTAAACAATTTTTACCGGTGTTTACTAGGGCAAAATCCGGAAAGATTATTTAATAATCTCAATACCATTCAACTGCAGGTAATTGAAATTTCCCTGCCAGGGCAATATGCCGGAGTTTTTTTCGAAAGATTGTTCCACCCGAATTCTTTCCGTATTTCCGGCACACCTAAAGCCGGTACCTCTTGCCTGCTCACTGGTGCAATTTCTAAAGAGGATATCACTTCCTCCCTGCACTTCATAACAGGCCCTACTGGCATTGTCGCCCTGGTTAACGGCTTTGCAATTTTCAATCTGCACTTTTCTAACTATGCCACGGGTTTGATTGATCGCAATGGCAGATACGCCCGCTGAATTACTGGTTACATTTTGAATATGAATATTTTCGGTAATGCTATTATCGTTATACGATTGTACCAGTATGGCTCCACCTCTTTCAAATGGATTACCGGCATTGCCAGAAATGTTCACATGATTAACCTCCACATCTGCGGTTCTTGCATTATAGGTTTCGGCAGATTTAATAATAATGGACGTGAAGCCACAGGAAATGGCCTCCACACTGTCTATGCTAACACCACCCGATCGAATCGCTATGCCATGGTAAAAGTCTCTTACGATGATATTTTTTATTTGAATGTTTCTTCCTGTTTGGCATAAGATACCATGTTGGTATTCCTGATAGCCTCCTCCTCGTAAGCTGATATTACGAAAAGTTTGAAACAAATTTACCGAATCAATTCCGTCTCCCGAAGTAAGGGCAGCTGCATCTTGTTGCCGTAAAACACCTGCGGCATCAATACCTAATTGTTGAACAAGCACATTCTTTTTATTATTACAATTGATACTGCCTACAATGATGGTGCCTTCCTGAAATGAGGCTGTAGGTTGTTGCTGACCTGTTATGGTTAACCCGTTGTAAAGTATTTTTACATAAGCCCGGTATTTTCCAACCGGAACAATTACAGGCTGTTTAAGGGAGTCAGCCACTTGCATGGCTTTTTCAAATGCCTGGGTATCATCCTGAATCCCATTACCCACTGCTCCATAGTCTCTCACATTGATACCTGAACTAAGCGGGGGTGGCGGTATCATCATTGCAATCTCTTCCCCTTTCTTACAACCAAATAGCAGCAGGAACAACCCTATGGGAAGGTAATTTTTCATAGACATCTAAAATAGCTATTCTTTTGCAACCCGGCAATAGTTAGTTAAAAATCAGGTGTAGGTTTTGCAAATGCCCCTCTATGATGGTCAACTCTTGGGAGCTTAATTGTATTGTGGCTGCTTTTGCGTTTTCAATACACTGTTCCGCATTGCGTGCACCCGCTAGAGCAATGGTAATTCCCGGCTGGTGAAGGGTCCAGGCAAGGGCTAATTGACCTAAGCTAATGGAATGTCCTTCGGCAATGGGCTGAATCTTAGCTAACAATTTTTGGGTTTCTTGAATGTTGTGGACTGTAAAAAACCGGTTCCCATCTCGGGTATCTCCCGCTGCAAATACATGGTCGGGTTTAATTTTTCCGGTTAGTAATCCGCGTTGCATAGGACTATAAGCCATTATCGCTTTTTGATGTTGTATGCAATAAGGGATTAACTCTTTTTCTATATCCCGGTTCAGCATACTATAGGGGTTTTGGGCTGAGACAAGCGAAATGATTTTTTCGGCTGTTTGCATTTGTCCGGCATTATAATTACATACCCCTACTTCCCTCACTTTACCTTGCTGCTTCAATAGTAAAAGTGCTTCCATACTTTCTTCAATAGGGGTAGTTGGGTCGTGCCAATGCAATTGATATACATCAATATAATCTGTTCCCAATCTCCGTAAACTGTTTTCACATTCTTCTATGATACTTTCCTTTCCTGCATACCTATAAATATCAATTTCCTTTCCGGTATTATCTGTACTATGTAAATTAAACTGACCTTTTGCTAAATCCCATCTAAGCCCACATTTAGTAAAAATTTGTACCTGATCTCTTGGAATACTTTTCAATGCCTCACCCACAATTTGCTCGCTAAGTCCTTGCCCGTAAATAGGGGCAGTATCTATTGAGGTAACCCCAAGTTCCCAGCCTGCCAGAATGGCTTCCAGCGCTTCTTTTTGATCGGCTCCACCCCACATCCAACCCCCAATAGCCCAGGCCCCAAAAGTAATGGTGGAAGCTTGTATACTTGAATTCCCCAATTGTCTGTAAGTCATATGGTAATTTTATGGGTAAATTTACCATGAAAGTGGATAATTTATCTAGTTAATTGCCAGATACATATCTAAGAATGAATTAATTTTCTGTTTCAACCCGTTAAATTCTATTCTATGTCGGATACGCTTCAAATTGCTGGAAAAGGCAAAGAACAACATACCTATGATGCTATTGTAATTGGATCGGGTATAAGCGGCGGCTGGGCTGCGAAAGAATTATGTGATCAGGGGTTTTCAACCCTCGTATTAGAGAGGGGTAAAGATGTGGTTCATTTGAAAGATTACCCTACTGCAACCATGCCCCTTTGGGAATTTCCCCACCATGGGCGCATTCCGGAAGCCGAAAAAAGCGCCAATCCAGTGCTCTCCCGATGTTATGCCTATAGCGAAGCGAGTCAGCATTTTTTTGTAAAAGATAATGAACATCCCTATGTTCAAGAGAAGCCCTTCGACTGGATCCGCGGTTATCAGGTAGGGGGGAAGTCGCTACTATGGGCTCGGCAAACCCAACGCTGGAGCCGCTTTGAATTTGAAGCCCCCGCCCGAGATGGCTTCGCCGTGGACTGGCCCATTCGCTACTCAGATTTGGCTCCCTGGTATTCGCATGTTGAAAAATTTGCTGGCATTAGTGGCAATAAAGATGGATTGGAAACCTTACCCGATGGAGAGTTTTTACCCCCCTGGGAGATGAATTGCGTTGAGAAGGAAATACAGCAAAAAATAATGCACCATTTTCCCGACCGTTCGGTTATTCAAGGAAGATGTGCCCATCTTACCAAACCGAATGAGATTCATATTCAGCAGGGCAGAGGATCTTGTCAGGCCCGCAATATGTGCGAAAGGGGTTGTCCGTTCGGAGGATATTTCAGTTCCAATTCATCCACCCTCCCCTGGGCACAAAAAACGGGTAATTTAAGTTTGCGACCCAATTCAGTAGTACATTCAATTATTTACGACGAGCAAAAACAGAAAGCAGTTGGGGTTCGGGTGATTGATGCCAATACCCATACCGCAACCGAATATTTTGCCCGCATCATTTTTGTAAATGCCAGCTGCCTGAACTCCAATCTGGTATTGCTGAACTCTACTTCTTCTCGTTTTCCCAATGGTTTAGGAAACGACAATGGATTACTCGGAAAATACATTGCATTTCACAACTATCGCGGAAAGATTACTGCATCGTATGATGGACCAGACGATAAGTACTATTATGGTAGAAGACCCACCCAAGTGATGATGCCGAATTTCCGAAACGTACATAAACAGGATATGGATTTTCTTCGCGGCTACATGGTGCATTATAGTGCCGGTAGAGGAAGGGCTGGGGCTGATGGAATTGGCGCAGCATTTAAAGAAGCCATTACTGAAGCAGGTGAATGGTCAATTTTTATGATGATGCAGGGCGAAACCATTCCCAAAGAATCTAACCATGTTCGTTTGAGTAAAGACAAGCAGGATGCCTGGGGTATTCCTTTACTGGTAACTTCAGTAGGGTATGATGAAAATGATGATAAAGTGGTGAAAGATTTTTTAGAGCAAGGGAGCCTGATGCTGGAAAAAGCAGGATGTACCAATATCAATCAACAAGATTCAGGACAAGCACCTGGATTGGATATTCACGAAATGGGGGGAATTCGCATGGGTAAAGATCTGGCTACCTCTATGTTGAACGAGCACAATCAATTGCATCATTGTAAAAATGTTTTTGTAACCGATGGCGCCTGCATGGTATCTACCGGAACCCAAAATCCATCGCTTACTTATATGGCCATTACGGCAAGGGCAGCAAATTTTGCTGTAGCCGAAATGAAGAAAGGGAATCTGTAAGAAGATGATTCTAGTATACTTTTATACTTAATTATAATTGACTCTAATTTTATTTAAAGTCTTTTGAATCTCGCGATAACGCTAGTCGAAACCGTCGTCAACAATACAATCGAAATCGAACTTGCGGGCATCAATATCGCTGCGACAAC
>CAIUKP010000047.1 GCA_903899675.1 uncultured Bacteroidota bacterium
CAGTGAAGTAAAAAAGCCCGCACAGAATATTCCCAAGGGGATATTTATCGGCATCGCCATAATCATTGCCTTATATCTGTTGGCAAATTTTAGTTATTATCAAATTGTAGGCTTTGACCAAATGAAGGGAGAAAAAGAAATTGCCTATGTGCTGATGATGAAAACCTTTGGTAAGTCTGGAGCAGATATTTTCTCGTTTTTCTTATTCTTTGGGGTACTGGCTTATGTGAATGCTTTATTGATGAGTAATCCCCGTGTAATGTATGCCATGAGCGAAGAAGGTGTTTTGCCTGCCCTGTTTGCCAAAAAATCTGATAAAAATGATGTGCTGGTAGCTTCACTAACTGTTTTTGCCGGGATTTGCATCGTGATCCTGTTTTTTGCCCAAACCTTTGAAAAAATACTCAACTTCACGATGTTTCTCGATTGTTTTGGGATGGTAGCTTCCAGCGCAACCATATTTATTCTACGAAAGCGAACTGCCCATCTGGATGGCACTGGCATTTTTAAGATGAAATTATTTCCACTCCTCCCCCTGTTATTTATGGCGGCTTATTGCTTCGTGGGGGTAAGTATTTTTATGCAAACTCCGGTAACTGCCCTGATAGGGTTGGGCGTGCTGGCTGCTTTTATTGGCCTGTTTTTTATTACTCGGTCATTGCGCAAAGCGCCAGAAGCCTAATTTCCCCCGTTACCGGTTATCCTATCCGGAAAACCTTTCATAACAGAAATGATACCATTGTATGGCTATTGTTTCCGTTGATAGAAGTTTTTACTTCCAAAGGCATTCATTCGGCTAAATTTGCAGTCATGAAGCATTTATTCATCCTTGGCTGCCTCTTCGCCCCTTTTTTAGGAAAAGCCCAAACCCCTCAAGTATGGGATTTGAAACAATGTATTGACTATGCCGTTGAGCACAATATCTCGGTTAAACAAGCCGATATCAATGCCCGCATAGCCCAGTTACAAGCCGATCAGGCGAAGTATAACATTTTACCGAATGTTTCGGCCAATTCCGGAACCGGTATGCGATTCGGTCGTTCCATCGATCCTACCACCAACTCATTTGCCACTACCCAGTTCTTATATCAGAATTTTGGTTTGAATGTAGGTATGCAGGTATATAATTTCGGCCGACTGAAAAACACCGAGCAAGCTGCCATTTTTAATGCCAAAGCTGCATTACAGGATGTGGCAAGAACCGCCTACGATATTTCCTTTACTGTTGCTACCTATTATCTGCAAATTTTGGCAGCCCGCGAGCAAATAAATATCACAAAGGTTCAGATTAGCCAAAGTTTATCACAGCTAGACATTACTAGCAAACGAGTAGAGGCCGGCGTATTACCTGAACTAAGCCTGGCAGAAGTAGAAGCACAATTGGCATCCGATAGCAGCAACTACTTTTCAGCGGTGGCTACGGAGCAACAAAATTTGCTCAACATGAAGGGAGTACTCAACCTCGATCCCGGAACTCCATTTGATATTATTACCCCATCAGTTGATAAAATTCCCCTTGAATCATTTGCAGAATTGCAACCCGAACTGGTATACCAACAAGGACTGGAATCGCAGCCCTTGCAAAAAGTAAATGCCCTGCGGATTAAAGCGGCAGAAAAAAATGTGTTGGTAGCCAAAGCCCAAGCCTATCCTACGCTAACCGTAGGTGGTAACCTGAGCACTAACTTTTCTAATTCCGTAAAGTATATCAGCGGCGCTAGTTTTGGTGGCTATAATTCCATTACCGGATTGGAACCGATTGTGGCTATTGGCTCGAATAATTATTTTGTTCAAAATCCCATTTATAAACCTATCCAATCGAACCGATCCTTTGGTCAACTCTGGAATGGATGGGGTTCTCAATTAGATAATAACCTAGGTCAAAATCTCGGCTTCAATTTAAGCATACCCATTTTTGCCAATCACCAAGCCCGCACAGCAGTTAAACAGTCGCAGTTAAATGTAAAATCTGCAGAATTACAAAAGGAGTCTGCCGACATCAAATTAAAGCAGGATATCTACCTAGCTTATACCAATGCAGTAACCTCATTACAGCGGTATAATGCCAGTAAAAAAAGCGTAGAAACCGCGCAGAAAGCGTACGATTTCTCTGTGAAAAGATATGACATTGGATTATTGGGTTCGTTAGATCTGATAACCAATCAGAACAACTTACTTCGTGCCAAACTTCAATTACTCACAAATCAATTCGATTACGTGTTTAAGATGAAATTATTAGAGTTTTATAAAGGAAAAGGAATTAAATTATAGTAACCCCTGACCATTCGCAAAATAAATTTGTATGAAAAAGAAATTAATCTGGATAGTAGTAACCCTTATTGCCATTGTTATTGTATTGGTGATGCTGAAGAAAAATGGCATACTTGGAAAAGAAGAAGGCATAAAAGTTACCGCTGAAAAAGCTGAATTGCGCACCATCATCGAAACAGTAAATGCAAGCGGTAAAGTTTATCCGGAAATTGAAGTGAAAGTGAGTCCAGATGTGAGTGGAGAAATTGTAGAGCTGAATGTAAATGAGGGCGACAGTGTAACAAAAGGACAAGTGCTGGCCCGTATTTATGCTGATATCTATATGAGTCAGCGTGATCAGGTAATGGCGGGGGTAAATCAAACCAAAGCCCAGTTAGCCAATTCCCAAGCTAGTATTGCCGGTTTAAAAGCGCAGGTTGATAATTTAAAAGTGATATACGATCGTCAGAAAAAATTACTGGCCGATAAGGTTATTTCAAGATCAGAATTTGAGCAGGCAGAGCAAAATTTTCTTACCTCTCAGGCCAATTACAATGCTGCAAGGGAAGGATTGAAGAGCAGTGAAGCCTCCATTCAAAGTTCCCTAGCGCAATTACAGCGAGCCGATAAAGATATTTCTAGAACAGTGATAACTGCTCCCATGAGTGGTATCATCAGTTTGATGAATGTGAAAAAGGGCGAACGGGTTGCCGGTAACAGCTTTAATATTGGTACCGAAATGATGCGTGTAGCCGATATGCGCAGCATTGAAGTTCGGGTAGATGTGGGTGAAAATGATATTCCAAAAGTGAAACTGGGAGATACGGCGGTAGTAGAAGTGGATGCATATTCAAATCGTAAATTCAAAGGATTGGTGTATAAAATTGCGAATCCCAGTGGCAACTCTTTAACCGGGGGCGCAAGTACAGAAGTAACCAGTTACAAAGTGCATATCCGTTTGTTACCGGCAAGTTATTTAGATTTAACTAAATCAACCCATGGATTCCCATTCCGTCCGGGTATGAATGCTAGTGCTGATATTCAAACAAAAACCCGCTCCAATGTATTATCCGTTCCGCTGAATGCCGTTACCCCGCGCGATAAAAATGCGAGTGCAATGCAGGATAATAAAGACAAAGCTGCCTCGGATGGTACCAATACAGATAAAAAATCTGCACAGGATGATGATATTGACCTGGTGGTATTCTTATTGCAAGCCAATCAGCGGGTGAAGCAGGTGAAAGTAAAAACAGCTGTACAAGATTTAAATTATATTGAAGTGCTCGGCGGCATTAAAGCGGGTGATCAGGTGATTACTGGTCCTTACTCTACCGTAAGTAAGGCCCTGAAAGACAGTATGCTTGTTAAAGTGGTGCCTAAGGAACAACTGTTTGAAGAAAAGAAATCGAACTAACCTTTTTAATTCAATTCGTATGTTTGCCTAAATTATTTAGGCAGCATGCGAATTGGTATCATTGGAAGTGGAAGCTGGGCAACTGCTCTGGCAAAAATAGTTACCGATAACGGGCATAGTGTTCATTGGTGGATTAGAAATGAGGAAACCATTCAATACTTTCAAAAAAGAAGGCATAACCCCCATTATCTATCCTCCGTTTATTTCGATTTATCACAAATTTGTTTTTACAGTAGCTTACCCGAGTTAATTGCTTCCGTTGATTGTATCGTGGTGGCTGTGCCGGCTGCATTTATTCATAGTCTGTTGGAGGAACTTCCGGTTGACATTTTCCATGATAAAAAAATTATTTCAGCCGTAAAAGGCATTTTGCCCGAGCAGAACGAATTGCTGAATCAATATCTCGAGCGAATATTTTCGTTTCCGCTATCAGAATATTTTACACTACTTGGCCCCTGCCATGCTGAAGAAGTTGCGGCTGAAAAATTATCCTATCTTACTTTATCCGGAACAGACAAAAATGCAATTGAGCCGCTGGCAGCTATATTTAGCAATGAGTATGTGTTCACCCATATAAATACAGATATTTGGGGAGTACAATATGCAGCAGTTTTAAAAAATATTTATGCCCTTGGTGCCGGCATTGTGCATGGCTTAGAGTATGGCGATAATTTTTTGAGTGTGTTTATTTCCAATGCTGCCAAGGAAGTTGTAAAGTTTTTAGATGCGATAGATAAAAGAAGGGATGCACACACTGATACTCTATCTGATTATGCAGTTTCTGTTTATTTGGGAGATTTACTGGTTACTTGTTATTCTTTGCACAGCCGAAACCGCACATTCGGAAATATGATTGGAAAGGGTTACTCCGTAACTGCCGCAAGGCTGGAGTTGAATATGGTGGCCGAAGGATATTATGCTGCTCGCTGTATTCATTCGCTCAACAAACAGCTGGGTTGTGATATGCCCATTGCAAAAACAATTTATGAAATACTTTGGAATCAATTACCGGCAGTATATGGAATTCATTCCCTGGAAAGCCAATTGGTCTAGTATTTTATAACTCCGGCTCCTCCCGGAATAAATCTGCCGCAATCCGGTCGGCCATTAATTTACCTGCACGTGTAAGTATAAGGTGTTGATTTTTCCATTCGAGCAATTCTTCCCGAATCCATGGTTGTGCATCCAGCATAATTTGATTCGGTATCACATCACCAAAGCGATTTGCGATTTGCACGAGTGAAATACCTTCCATCGTTCTTAGGGTGGTCATGATATACTCGTTTACCTGTTGAGTGGCAGTTAGTATTTCTTTTGTACTGGGAATCATGCCTTTGCCGATGCTCTCTATATATCCAGCATTGTTACTAATATTCCATTCCCTTTCATTGCCATTAAATGAATGGGCAGAAGGGCCAATACCCAGATAAGGAACCCCTTTCCAATAGGCGCTGTTATGCTGGCTTCGTTGATGGGGAAGTGAGAAGTTTGAAATTTCATAATGCTCATATCCGGCTGACTGCATCCACTCCATCAGCAGGATAAATTGCCGGGCCTGCTGTTCAGATTGAATTTGGGGCGTTTCCCCTTTCTTGATCATGTGCCAGAGTGCGGTATTAGGTTCACTGGTTAGGGCATAGCATGACACATGCGGAACCCCCAGTGCCAATGTTTCACGCACATCCTGCTCCAAGCTTTCATCAGATTGGTTGGGGCATCCATAAATTAAATCTAAACTGATATTTTCGAAGCCTCCTTTTTGTAAAAGGGAAATTGCTTCCACAGATTGATTGGCATCGTGTGCCCGGTTCATCCACTGGAGTAAATGAGGGTGAAAGGATTGTACACCCACGCTCATTCGGTTAAGGCCTGCCATTTTCCAAGCGGTTACTTGTTCGGCAGTAATATCATCTGGGTTGGCTTCTAAGGTAATTTCGGCAGAAGCGGAAACTGAGAAATTGGCATTCACAATTTCCAGTAAATGTTGGATGGCTGCCGGAGGAATCAGAGAGGGTGTGCCGCCCCCAAAGTAAATGGTGTCTATGGGTTCTGATAAATAGTTCTTACGGAGAACAATCTCGGTTTCTAGCGCCTGCAGTAAAGGGTATAGCTGGTGTAGGGAAGTGGAAAAATGGAAATCACAGTAGTGACAGGCTTTTTTACAAAACGGGATATGAAAATAAATACCTGCCATAAAACGAATGTAAAACTACGGGAAACCCCCGAAAATTTCCGGGTACAGAATTCTTGTTATCTATTTGTAGATTTGCGTGTATGCGGCTGCTGAATTTTAATTTTTTTATGGGATTGTTTTGCTGGCTTCCCATCCTGACTATGGCTCAGAACGATAGCTTGACTGCCAAAGATTCCACTTCTGTAAAAAAGATGATTGCTAAAGTGTTGCCGGCAGATAGTCAACTCATACAATCGGCAAAAAAAGATTCATTGCTTGCTAAGGATAGTATTCGGCTTAGGGATAGTATTTTGCTGGCAGGTTCAGATACGCCCATCCAAACTAGTCCCTATCAAAGGGTGTTGGAAAATCCATTTTTGCCTTTGCAGGCAGTACCTATTAATTGGATCATTAATTTTAGGGAGGCCTCGGGAAAAGAAAAGCTGTTTTATCTAATTGCGGGGTTATTATTGCTTTTGGCACTCATTCGCGCGGCTTTCCCCCGATATTTGAAAAATCTCTTTATCTATTTTTTTCGAACCTCACTTCGCCATAAGCAAACCCGAGACCAGTTGCTCCAAGAGCAGATTTCCTCCTTGTTGATGAATCTGATGTTTTTTATGATTACCGCAACTTTTATAACATTGGCTGTTCAAAATTTTAATTGGGTTATTGGTAACTTTAGTAGAGTATGGTTTGGAACAGTTATTTTTTTAATGCTGCTTTATCTTGGGAAATTTATTTTTCTTCGTTTTGCGGGATGGGTATTTAATAGTAGGGAGGCGGCTCGTTCGTATCTTTTTATTGTGTTTATGATTAATAAAATGTTAGGTATTTTATTAATTCCAGTACTATTGTTAGTTGCTTTTTCAACGCAGGACCTTGTGCAGGCGGCTTTTACATTGGGATGGCTGCTGATTTCATCCGTTTTTGTTTATCGTTATTTGGTTTCTTTTGCTTTATTCCGAAACAAAATTGCCCTAAATGCATTTCATTTTTTTATATACCTAATGGCAGTTTAAATCATACCCCTTTTGCTGTTTTATAAATTATTTATGAAAAATTTGGCAGGATTCCTGTAATTTTGTAACTCTTTAGTAAGCTTTGATATGACAAAAACCGAAGTAAAGCAAACGACAAGTGGCAATGGGGTTAGACATATTTTAATATCACAGCCCAGACCGGAAAATGATAAATCTCCCTATTTTGAGTTGGAGAAGAAGTATCCCGTTAATCTGGTATTTCATCCATTTATAAAATTAGATGGTATCCCTTCTAAAGAATTCCGCAAGCAGAAAATTGATATTTCCCAGTTCACCGCAGTCATTTTTACCAGCAGAAATGCCATCGATCATTTCTTTCGGATGGCAGATGAGATGAAAGTGACAATCCATGCAGACACAAAGTATTTCTGCATCACTGAATCTGTAGCCCTCTATTTACAAAAATTCATTTTATATCGGAAACGCAAAGTATTTTATGGTTCAGACGGAACCAATAAAAGTTTGTTTGATGTAATCAACCGCCACAAAGCAAATGAGCGTTTTTTATATGTGTGCAGCGAAAATCAGCAGGATAATGAGATAGTGAATTGGCTGAAGCAACATGGCTGTGAATACCAGCTGGCATTTATGTA
Organism: uncultured Bacteroidota bacterium; assembly: GCA_903899675.1. Taxonomy (GTDB): domain Bacteria; phylum Bacteroidota; class Bacteroidia; order Chitinophagales; family Chitinophagaceae; genus Sediminibacterium. Next base: position 7,474 of record CAIUKP010000047.1, read on the forward strand.
CAGAACCATCAGTAATGATATCAAGGAAGTGCTCTGTTCTAGAGAATTCGATATTATTTGCTTTTTCACGCCCAGCGGAGTTAAAAGTTTATTCGATAATTTGCCAGATTTCCATCAAAACGGTACCCATATTGGTGCTTTTGGTACCAATACTTCCAAAGCCTTAGAAGATCGGGGACTGGTGTTACATATTCAGGGCCCTGCCCCTAAAAAACCAAGTATGGTAGCTGCTTTGGATGAATATTTGCAGCAACAGTTGGTTAAAAAAAAATAATACCCGCCTTTGGCGGATAAGTTCCGATTCTTAAATATTTTTCTTTACCGCCAATCTGAAATAATATGGCTAATGCACTCATTCACGAGACTAGTCCTTACCTGCTTCAACACGCCCATAATCCGGTAAATTGGTATCCCTGGGGAGAGGAAGCACTGGGTATTGCTCGGGAAGAAAATAAGCCAATACTGGTAAGTATTGGGTATGCAGCTTGCCATTGGTGCCATGTGATGGAAAGAGAGAGTTTTGAAGATCCGGCTACCGCTGAGTTAATGAATCGATTTTTTGTAAATATAAAAATCGATCGAGAAGAGCGTCCAGACCTAGATCATATTTATATGGATGCAGTGCAAGCGATTACCGGAAGTGGTGGCTGGCCCTTGAATGTATTTCTTTTGCCCGATTGTAGGCCTTTTTATGGGGGAACCTATTATCCTCCCAAACCTGCATTTAACCGGCCTAGCTGGCGGGAGGTACTGATACAAATTCACCAACTTTTTCAGCAAAAGCGGGAAGAAATTATTCAGCAGTCCAATCAGCTTACCCAGCATTTACAAAATGCCAATTCATTTGGTGCGGTGGAGGGTGTTAACGCCGAATTATTTTTGCCTGCTACCCAGCAGCTAATGGCAGAGCAGCTGTTGAAACAAGCGGATGCCAGCTGGGGTGGTTTTGGCAATGCACCTAAGTTTCCGCAGACTTTTTCCTTACGCTTTTTGTTAAGGCATTACCATTTTACCAATAACCAGGCTGCATTAGATCAGGTAGTACTTAGCTTAGATAAAATGCTGTTGGGTGGAATTTACGATCAGGTTGGAGGGGGCTTTTCGAGATACAGTACAGACATTCAGTGGCAGGCTCCACATTTCGAAAAAATGCTTTACGACAATGCGCTATTGGTAATTATTTTTTCGGAAGCCTATCAGGTTACCGGATACAATCGATATGCCCGGGTTATTGAAGAAACCTTACAGTTTGTGGTAGATGAATTGGGAAATGGAGAAAACGGCTATTGCAGTGCACTGGATGCGGATAGTGAGGGGGTAGAAGGGAAATATTATACCTGGACGCAAGATGAAATAGCCCATGTTTTAGGGGAGGATGCTACTTGGTTTATGGAATATTTTCAAGTAACGCCAGCAGGAAACTGGGAAGAGGTAAATATTCTATGGTCTCGGATGTTGCGGGATGAATTTAGTATTCAACAGGGATGGACCAAAGAAGAGGGTGAGCAGCGATTTTCCCTTTGTTTGCAAAAATTGAAGGAACTGCGGGCAAACAGAATTCGTCCACAGTTAGATGATAAAGTGTTGTTGGGATGGAATGCCCTAATCAACCGCGCTTTTACGGCAGCTTATGCCGCAACGGGCCAAGAAAAGTATCGACGCTTAGCGGTAGAAAACCTACAATTTTTAGAGCGCGCATTTCTACAGTCCGATGGAACTTGGCACCATACCTATAAATTTGGTAAAAGCAGGATATCAGCATTTTTGGATGACTATGCCGCTTTAATTCAGGCTTACATTTACCTGCAGGAAGTAACTGGCGAGCAGAACTATCTGATTAAAGCTCTTGAGTTAACGGAATGGGTGATGAAAGAATTCATGGAAACAACCACTGGTTTTTTCTTTTTTACTGGCGCCCATCAAATGGATGTTTTGATTCGAAAAAAAGAGATTTACGACGGGGCAGTACCCAGTGGAAACGCCCTGATGGCCACTAACCTTCAATATTTATCGGTAGTATTTGATCGGCCCGCTTATAGAGAACAGGCCCATAGTTTATTAAATGCCCTGGCATCTTCCATAACTCGGTATCCGGGATCTTTCGGTGTTTGGGCAATTACGCTGCAAACTGAGGTGGCCGGAATTGCCGAATGGGCCGTGGTTGGGCAGCAAGCATTCCGTTTTTTGCCTGCTTTGCTCAAAAAATTTATTCCCAATAAGATTCTTCAGGTTACAGAAACTAAATTGTTAAATTTTCCGTTATTAAGCGGGAAAAATGTGCCCGATGAGCCTGAAAAAGTACTCTTTTACCATTGTAAGAGCTACCAATGCGGCCAACCGGTAGATAATTGTGAGGTGTTTTTAGCAAATGTGTAACAAAAGATTGCTGTAATTTGCCCTCATAGTTAAGCACAAAACCACCTTTTATTGTATCATATAAATAGGATTATCTGATAAAATTTTTACTTAGTTCTCAAACATATTGTAGGTATAAAAACAAATAAAAACAATCTGGCCACTGGCCATTTTGATATTTTATAACAGTAATAATCAATCTGTACAAAGAAAGGATATATAACAAATTCGGTTTATGTTTTGATTACTCTTGCCCTAGTTTCCTGCACATTGGGCGGTAAGTCAAAAGGAAAATTGATCAATGATGGTCAATTGCGCGGAGTAGCGTCTACTACCCGGCCAACTATGGGGCCCCCATTGAATATGGTATATATTCCACCGGGAACCTTCCACATGGGCCCTAGCGACGAGGATGTTAGCTATAACTATATATCCCGCAACCGTCAGGTGTCTATCCCGGGATTCTGGATGGATAAAACCGAAATTTCCAACGACCAGTACCGTCAGTTTGTAAACTGGACCCGCGACTCCCTGATTTATAAAATTTTATTTGGGCCAGGTATCAATAAAGCAAACGACACCTCTGCGGTGGATTGGAAAAAAATGTTAACCGTTAAGTTAGATCGGAACACTATCGAAAAGTTAAACGAATTGAACTTGGCTCCGGATAACCGTTTATACGGTAGACCAGAAATAGATCCTAGCAAAATCATGTATCGGGTTGAGTTTTACGATCTGGCAACAGCTGCCAAACGCGAAAATGCCGGATTATACAGAAGTAACTTCATTATTAGAAGAGATGAGCCGATTTATCCAGATACCCTAGTTTGGATGAGAGATTTCTCTTATTCTTATAACGAGCCCATGACCAAAAGATACTATTCTCACCCATCCTTTGGAAAATACCCTGTGGTTGGTGTAACCTGGAAGCAGGCAGTAGCTTTTTGTCACTGGAGAACGCATTATCAAAATGCCTACCTAGAAACAAAGAAAATGTTGCAGGATGCTGATTATCGACTTCCCAGTGAAAGTGAGTGGGAATATGCCGCTCGTGGGGGCCTAACTAATTCTATGTTCCCTTGGGGTAACCCTTATTTGAGAAATAAAAAAGGTTGTTTACTAGCCAATTTTAAGCCGGGTCGTGGTAACTATATCGAAGATGGCGGCTTCTATACAGTACCGGTAGATGCTTATTGGCCAAACCAATATGGCTTATATAATATGTCGGGAAATGTGGCTGAGTGGACGGGCTCTTACTTCTACGAAGGTGCCTACAATTTGATGTCGGATTTGAGTCCCGACATCCGCTATGAGGCGAAAGATACCGATCGTCCGCGGGAGAAACGCAAAGTTGTGCGCGGAGGAAGTTGGAAAGACATTGCTTTTTACTTGCAA